>CALYVJ010000148.1 GCA_945494195.1 uncultured Selenomonas sp.
GTGTATCTTTCCTTCAAGGAAACTGGTGTCGATATGCCAAAGGCAATCGCAGGCGTGTTGTTTGCCGGGGTGATGTCAGCAACCGATAATTTACAGGGAGGCAACGTGACCGCTCTGGACCGCCAAGCCTATGAAGAACTCAAGGGCAAGGCTGGCGTCGAGGACATTGAGGTATTCCATAAGGAACTGCAGAAAGCGGCGTTTACCCATGAGGGCATGAGCGATAAGGAAATCTTTGAGACGGATTGCAAGGATTACGTCGTAAAAGATTGGGCGATGACCATCAGTCAGTTGGAATGCCTCAATGACGAAGAGTTTGCCCAGATGAAGGAGCGCATGCTGGCATATATGAATAAGATTCCTGGCCGCAAAACCGGAATACTCTATTTCCTCGTGCTCAAAAACCGCAGCACGGGCGCAGCGGAACTCTTGTATACGGGGGATATGGCTGAATCCGTAGCGAAAAAAGCATTTGCTGGGGCGGATGCTAACCATGCGGTTCTCAAGAACAATGCAGACCGCAAGCGCGATGTCGAACCGGCAATCCGCACGGAGCTGGAACGTTATATGCAGTATTGATATCCGGTGGATAGGAAAACAGCGCAGGCTGGAGGGCTTGCGCTGTTTTTGTGCGAAATTTTGCCATAATTTGTTCAAAATGATATAATTACGATTGTATGATTTTTTTAGACGCGGCAGGTGCATTGGCATGTGCCCAAACAGGAGGTGTCTTTTTTGACACAGTTTGATAAACGAAACATTTCCATGATGATGGATTTTTATGAAATGACCATGGCAAATGGCTATTTTCAGGATCATGATAAAGACGTACAGGTGGCTTTTGATGTATTTTATCGCGCCAATCCCGACAAAGGCGGCTTTGCGATTTTTGCCGGCCTGGAGCAAATCATCGAGTACGTGGAGAACATGGAATTTTCGAAAGAGGATGTGGAATACTTCCGTCAGCAGCATATCTTCTCGGAAGCGTTCCTGCAGTATTTGGAGAATTTCCGTTTCTCCGGCGATATTTATGCTTTGCCGGAAGGCACGATCATGTATCCGAATGAACCATGCATCACGGTAGTGGCTCCGCTTATCGATGCGCAGCTGGTCGAAACGGCAATTCTCGCGCAAATCAATCATCAGTCTTTGATTGCGACGAAAGCCCGCCGCATTGTAAAAGCGGCCGATGGACGCGCTGTGTCAGACTTTGGCGCGCGCCGGGCACATAACATGGATGCGGCAACCTATGGAGCCCGTGCGGCTTATATCGGTGGTGTGGTCGGCACGGCGACGGTGTCGGCAGGTCAGATGTTCAACATCCCGATTTCGGGCACGATGGCGCACAGCTGGGTTATGTTCTACAAGGATGAGTACACGGCTTTCAAAAAATATGCCGAGACGTATCCGGATGCGACGGTACTGCTCGTCGATACGTATGATGTTATCCATTCGGGCATCCCCAATGCCATTCGCGTGGCCCATGAAATCTTAGAGCCGATGGGCAAGCGTCTCGTCGGCATCCGCATTGACTCGGGCGACCTGGCATATCTTTCCAAGCGCGTGCGCAAGATGCTCGACAAGGCAGGCCTTGCGGACTGCAAGATTGTCGTCTCGAACAGTCTCGATGAATTCACGGTGACGTCGCTTTTGAATCAGGGGGCCTGCATCGACAGTTTCGGTATCGGCGAGCGCCTGATTACGGCCAAGTCCGAGCCGGTATTCGGTGCGGTCTACAAGCTGGCTGCCGTGGGCGAGAATGGGGAATTTGCACCACGCATCAAGGTTTCGGAGAACATCGAGAAAATTACGAATCCGGGTCTTAAAGATCTCTATCGCGTCTATGATGCCGATGGACATGCGGTGGCTGATATGCTGGCGGTGTGCGGGGAGCCTATCGATCTTTCGGAGCCGTTCCGCTATGTTGACCCGGTCAAGCCGTGGAAGAACCGTACCTTTGAAGGCTGCACCACCAAAAATCTGCGCAAGCTCTATGTGCGTCAGGGTAAGCGCACGGAAGAGCTGCCGACGCTTGACGAAATCCGCACGTATGTCAAGCAACAGCTCGACAACGAGATTTGGGAAGAGGAGCAGCGGTTCGAGAATCCGCACCGCCATTACCTCGATATGACGCCGGCTTACTATGAGCTCAAGATGGAGCTTTTATCCAAGACGCGTGAAGAGCACGCCTGAGTGACTGCTGCGGCAGAGGAGGTCATTATGCTTACGGGAAAGACGAAGAATCTTGGTGTGATGGGCTGGCCTATTGCCCACTCTTTATCGCCGGTTCTGCAGAATGCAGCCATCGGCAAGGCAGACGTCGACTATGTCTACACAGCGCTGCCGGTACGTCCTGAGGATTTGCCCGCTGCAGTGGCGGGCCTTCGGGCGCTGCAGTTTCGTGGCTGGAATGTCACGATCCCGCACAAGACGGCCATTATGCCACTGTTGGATGCCATCGATGAAGATGCGCGCATCATCGGCGCGGTCAATACGGTCGTCAACGAGGATGGCCATTTGACGGGCTATAATACCGATGTGACGGGCTTTATCCAGGCGCTGCTGGACACAGGCTTTGCGCCGCAGGGAAAGACAGCGGTGCTCTTAGGCGCAGGCGGCGCGGCCCGCGCGGTGATTTGGGGGCTTATCAAGGCGGGCGTTACGGCTATCCATATCGGTGTGCGGAATCCTGCGAAGGTCCGTCCGCTGGCCCGCACGTTCAGTGCCTATGGCACGCTTACGGTCAGCCATTGGGAACAGGAGGACTTTGCTGCAAAACTCTCGGCAGCGGATCTTTTGGTCAATACGACGCCGCTGGGTATGTCGCCGCAGACTGATGCCATGCCGCCCGTTGACTGGTCAAACGTCAAGGCGGATGCTTTTGTCTACGATATCATCTATACGCCCGCGGAAACGCGTTTACTGCGCGAGGCGCGCCTGCATGGACATCCCACGCTCAATGGCGAGGACATGCTCGCCGGCCAGGGTGCGGCTGCCTTTAGCAAATGGACGGGGGTACAGCCTGATATTGAATGTATGAAGGTTAAGCTGCGGGAAGCATTGGCGACATGATAACAGAATACATGGTTAATCCATAAAAAACAAGGAACAGCATCATCCACTAGGGGGATGCTGTTTTTTTTGTACCAAGCACAATTTTTTTTACGTTTGTTTACAAAACTGTTTTCTCGTGATGTGCTTGTTGGTAAGTGGAGTAAGTTGGGGGGAGGCCAAGTCTGTATATCGGCAGCCAGTTATTTTTGACACGGATATTGGTAACTCGACCGATGATCTTTATGCTATGGATTTGCTTTACAAAATGGATCGAGACGGGAAGGTGGATATCAAGGGAATCGTAGTAGATCGTCAGGGTGAGGGATTTGCTGGGCTGGCGGATATTATGAACACTTATTATGGATTCCCGGATATCCCTATCGGTGTAGAACGGCATGGTGTGGCAAACAGCAAGCTCTATATCGAGAACCTTGGTCTTGACAATCTTCGTGTTGCTGCTAGTCGTTTCGATCTTGTTGTTTATTATGACCCATTATGAGCAGCCAGCTTGCACCACCAGCTGAATGATCAGCTGCTTAAGGAGACCGTCCGTATAGTCTATTGGAAGCTGCCGATAAGTTTGGGCTTTGCCTGCAGGACACCTTGCAAAAAGGATATGATTCTTCGGTATAACCCCAACTAGTTCTTCGTGATTCTGCAGAACGTTTCGGAGGAGGATTTTGCAATCGTGTTCCGTCGTATCATGGAAGTATGGACGGCTGGGGAACATCATACGGGGATACGGATTGAGCATCTTACGGAGTTTGTGGTGTATGAGAAGGAAAATTATGATAAGTGAAGTGCCTTGGTTTGGGAATCTTTTATCGTAGTTTCTCTGATGGCACGGGTAAAAGGCCCGTGCCAATTTTTGTTTTTTATGGTAAAATAAATATTATGTGGGTTCAATGGGAGTAGAAATTCTATTGGACAAGTATCGTTATTAATAAAACTATTGGGGGTTTTTGTTTGACAGCGATTACCTATGAATTGATTCGCAAGGATGAAAAGACGGGGGCGCGTGCGGGCATCATTCACACGCCGCATGGAAGTTTTCCTACTCCAATCTTTATGCCGGTGGGTACCCAGGCAACGGTAAAGGGCGTAAGCCCTGATGAGCTCAAGGACCTTGGTGCTGGTATCATCTTGTCGAATACATATCACTTATTCTTACGCCCAGGCATGGAGCTTATTAAAGAGGCTGGTGGCCTGCATAAGTTCATGCATTGGGATCGTGCTATCCTGACTGACAGCGGCGGATTCCAGGTGTTCTCGCTCGGTGATTTGCGCAAGATTACCGAGGAGGGCGTAACCTTCCGCTCGCATATTGACGGGTCAAAGAAATTCCTGTCGCCAGAGGTATCCATGCAGGTGCAGATGTGCTTGGGCTCGGATATTGTCATGGCTTTCGATGAGTGCGTGCCGTATCCGGCTGACCATACCTATGCGTTGAAGTCGAGTGAGCGCACGCTTCGATGGGCAGAGCGCTGCCAGAAGACGATGACGGCACCGAACCAGGGGCTTTTTGGCATCGTGCAGGGCGGTATGTATAAGGACCTGCGTAAATGGCATGCCCAGGCCTTGGTCGACATGGACTTCCCCGGCTATGCGGTCGGTGGTCTCTCCGTGGGCGAGCCGCCGGAGCTCATGTATGAGATGCTCGACTACTCGACGTCGTTGTTGCCGGAGAACAAGCCGCGCTACCTCATGGGCGTCGGCACGCCGGACCATCTCGTCGAGGGTGTCATGCGCGGCATCGATATGTTTGACTGCGTCTATCCGACGCGCGTTGCCCGCAATGGCATGGCGATGACCTGGACGGGACGCCTCGTCATGAAGAATGCCCAGTTCACTCACGACCACAATATCATGGAAGAGGGCTGTGGCTGCTATGCGTGCCGCAATGGCTATACGCGTGCGTATATCCGTCATCTGGTGCGTGCGGGCGAGATTTTCGGCCTGCGTCTTTTGTCGCTGCATAACCTCTACTTTCTGGAAGAGTTTGTGCGACGTATGCGCCAGTCCATCATCGATGGGAAGTTCACGGAGTTCCGTACGGACTTCTTGAATAACTATAACAAAAAGTAATTGAACTGAAGGAGTGGATTTCTATGAATCCGGAAATGGTAGCTGGCCTTGCTACTTGGGGGCCTATCGTCGTCATGATTGCAATCTTCTATTTTTTGCTGTATCGTCCGCAGAAGAATGCTCAGAAACGCCGCATGAGCATGCTGGACAGCTTGGAAAAGAATAATAAGGTCATGACGATTGGCGGCATTTATGGGACGATTGTAGACCTTGATGATACGAAAGTAAAGCTCAAGATTGCGGAGAATACGGTCATTGAGGTGGCTCGCTCTTCAATCAATTCGAATCTTACGCAGGAGAAGTCAGCCTGACGATGGAGAGGGAGCCAGTAAAAAAGGCAAAGAAGGTCTT
>CALYVJ010000149.1 GCA_945494195.1 uncultured Selenomonas sp.
TTAATCAAAAACAAAAATCCATAGCGACTTCCTATGTTAAAATGGTTTTGCAAAAGCAATCACCAACAAAGGAGTATCGCTATGGATCAGAACCATTTCGATCATTTTCTCGATGAAGTCTATGCTATTGATAAATGTTCTTGATTAAAACAACTGTTCAATTTGCACTTGCAATTATCCTCCGTTTTTCTAACGTCTATCTTGCATACTCGACATACAAAAACATCTAAGTTAGATTCTCGACCTCTTATCTGTCATCTAATTAATGGTTTCAAGATATGAGGCTCATGATGTCCTATCCATTCTTCGCAAACGCGATCTGTTCCACGCATTTCAGCATATGGGCTTTAATCGAAATGGTTCCTCCCATAGCCTCAAGCTAGTAAACAGTAGTATTTAAAGGCTTTTCACAATATATAGTGTTTTGAAAATATAAAAAACCACTATATATTCCGTGATATCAAGCATACCGTCTCGACGTGCGAAGTGCACGGAAACATATCCACGGGCTGGACTTTTTCGGCCTTATAGCCGAGTTCGTCCAGAAGGGCGATGTCGCGAGCGAGGCTGGCGGGGTTGCAGGAGACATAGACGATGCGGTCTGGTTTCATGTTGGCAAAGGTTTCCAGTACCGTCGGCGTGCAGCCGGCGCGCGGCGGGTCTACCACTACGACATCGGCGCGTACGCCCTGTTTGTAGAGCCGTGGCATGACCTGGGTTGCGTCGCCAACAATGAATTCGGCGTTGCGCACGTTGTTGTCCCGAGCGTTTTTCTGGGCATCGAGGATGGCCGGTTTTACGATTTCGATGCCGATGACGCTTCTGGCCTTCTGGGCCAGGAACAGGGTTATGGTCCCCGTGCCGCAGTAAGCGTCGATGACCGTCTCCTGACCGGTCAGATTGGCAAATTCCAGGGCCTTGTTGTAGAGCACCTCTGCCTGGGCCGTATTGACCTGGAAGAAGGAGCGCGGCGAGATGTGGAAGTTCAGGCGACCGATGCCATCCTGAATGGTGGGACGGCCCCAGAGGAGTTTCGTATCGCGCCCCATGATGACGTTGTTGTGATAGGTCTGGATATTCTGATGGACACTGACCACCTTTGGCAATTCGGCGCGCAGCATCTTGACGAATTCTTTTTCCCGCGGCATGGTCTTCGTAGCCGTCACGATGACCACCATGATGTCGCCGTTCTTGCCCACGCGGCCCACCACATGACGCAAGACACCTGTATGCTTGTCCTCGTTGTAAACGGGGATATTGAGCTTGGTGACGATTTCGCGCACCGCATTGACCACGTCATTATTGCCTTCCTTCTGGATATGGCAGTCGGTGGTATCGATGATTTCGTGACTGCCCTGAGCAAAGCAGCCAATGATGGTCTTGCCTTTCTCGCGGCCAATCGGGAACTGCATCTTGTTGCGGTAATTCCACGGCGTTGCCGCACCGATGGTCGGCTCAACGAAAAGATCCGGCTGCTTGCCGATACGCGTAACGGCATCGATGACCTGCTGGCGTTTCGCCTTAAGCTGCGCCATATACTCCAGGTGCTGAAGCTGGCAGCCGCCGCATTTGTCGTAGATGCTGCAGATAGGCTCGACGCGGTCGGCGCTCTTGGTGAGGATTTCTTTCACATGGCCCTTGGCGTAGGTCTTTTTGACTTCGTCAATGACCGCCAGGACTTTCTCCCCCGGCAGGGCATAGGGCACAAAGACCGTAAAGTCCTGATAGCGGCCTACGCCTTCGCCACTCGTACCGAGCGTCTTGATTTCAATCTCGTATGATTTTCCTTTTTCGACGGGAACTTGTTTTCTCATTACGATGGTTTCCTCTTTCTTTCAATCTTGCTTAAAATTCCAGCTTCTGAAAAAGCTCCATAGGGTTATCCAAAAGCACTTTGGCACCGGTTTCCACGAGCTCCTCCCGCGGACGGAAGCCCCAAGTCACGCCGACGGGCAAAAAGCCTGCGTTGCGAGCGGTCTCCATATCAACACTCGTATCGCCGAAGTAGGCGACCTCTTCGGGCTTGACGCCCATCTTGGCCGCAATCGCGAGCACCTTTTGCGGATCTGGCTTGCGCGGCAGCCCCGGGCGGTCGCCGATGATTTCCACAAAGGTATGCTTGGCCAAAAGTTTTTGGCAGGCTTCGTCCGCCGCCGACTGATGCTTATTGGTACATATTCCGAGCGGAATGTTTTTTTCCTGCAACGTCTGGAGCATTTCCTCGATGCCAGCATAGCATTTTGTCTTGTGCGTCAAATTCTTGTCATAGCAGGCCTTATAGCGGGCCAATGCTTCATCGACCAAGGAAGAATCCTTGGCTTTGTCCTGCGGCAGGCAGCGCTCGATAAGCTTGCGCGAGCCATTGCCGACAAAATAGCGGTATTCCTCGATGGTATGCGTAGGAAAGCCGTAGCTTGCCAGCATCTCATTGGCACTGTCGCCTAAATCCGCCAGCGAATCGATAAGGGTGCCGTCCAAATCAAAGATTGCTGCTTTATACTTCATGGTATCGCCTCTTTTTCTCAGTCCACCAATGCCATCTTAGCCGTACCCTCGGCGGTAACGGTGCCATCCGCCAGGGCAATCGTCGCCTTCATATTGACAAAGCTGCCGCGGCGCGATTCTTCCCAGCCCGTAATCACGAGCTGCTCGCCCACCGGCGTCGGTTTGCGATAGCGCACATCAAGCCGCGCCGTTACCGCCTTTTCCCCGGCCGAATAGAGATAGCCGCCCATGGCTTCGTCCAGCATCGTCGTGACGATACCGCCATGCACGACTCCTTCATAGCTCTGGTATTCGTGCGGCAAGGTCTTTTCGGCCACATACTTTTCCTCGGCAAAATGGAAATCGAGATGCAAACCGATGGGATTATCCGGGCCGCAGGCAAAACAATAGGTTTCTCCGAGCATTTTTTCTTTTGTGCTTGGCATGGTGTTCTCCTTTCTAAAATAGAATACGCCTTCCCCGCAGGGAAGGCTGTTATTCTCCGTTACTGTCAGTTCAGTTTCTCGGCCAGCATTTTGTTGACCATCTGCGGGTTGGCTTTACCCTTCGAGGCCTTCATGACCTGACCGACAAGCGCGCCAATGGCTTTCTTGTTGCCGCCTTTGTAGTCGTCAACAGCCTTCTGGTTGTTGGCGATGACTTCATCGACAATGCCTTCGATGGCTTTCGTATCGGTAATCTGTACGAGGCCCTTGTCCTTGACGATTTTTTCCGGGCTGTCCGGATTCGTCAACATTTCCTTGAAGACTTTCTTCGCAATCTTGCCGGAAATCGTATCCTTCATGATCAGCTGGATCATTTCGCCCAGGCGTTTGGCATCAACCGGGGATTGGCTGATATCAATGCCAGCGGCGTTGAGTTCCTTGGACAGGTCGCCCATAATCCAGTTGGCGGCCAGTTTCGGGTCAGCGCCCTCAGCGATAACGGCATCGAAATACTCAGCCATAGCGCGCGAGCTCGTGATGATGCCGGCATCGTAATCCGACAGGCCGTATTCGCTTTCGAGACGGGCGCGGCGGGCATCCGGGAGCTCCGGCAGTTCGCTGCGGTATTTCTCGATGGTTTCCTCGCTCGTGACGATTGGCGGCAAATCCGGCTCCGGCATGTAGCGGTAGTCATGCGCATTTTCCTTGCTGCGCATGGAAAGCGTGATGCCGCGAGCTGGGTCAAACGTACGGGTTTCCTGTACGATATGGCCGCCATCCTCGAGGACCTCTTCCTGACGCTCAATCTCGTAGTTGATAGCATCTTCGAGGTTCTTAAAGGAGTTGATGTTTTTCATCTCCGTACGGGTGCCGAGCTCCTTGGAGCCGACCGGACGCAGGGAAACGTTGATGTCAGCACGCAGGTTGCCTTCCTCCATGCGGCAGTTGGAAACATCAATATACTCCATGATGGATTTAATTTTCTCCATGTAGGCGCGGGCTTCTTCCGCCGAGCTCATATCCGGCTCAGAGACAATCTCGAGAAGCGGCACGCCGGTACGGTTGTAATCGACATTCGACGAGGACGAATCCTTGATGGTCGTGCCCGAGTGAACAAGCTTGCCGGCATCTTCCTCCATGTGGATACGCGTCAGGCGGATGCGTTTCTTCTTGCCCTCGACATCGATATCGACCCAGCCGTGCTCGGCAATCGGCAGGTCGTACTGGGACGTCTGCCAGTTCTTCGGCAAATCCGGATAGTAGTAGTTCTTGCGGTCGAACTTGCTGTACTTGTTGATTTCGCAGTTCGTAGCAAGACCAGCCTTGATACCGAACTCTACCACGCGCTTGTTGATAGTCGGCAGTACGCCTGGCATGCCAAGGCAGACCGGGCAGACATGCGTATTCTGATCCGCACCGA
This sequence comes from uncultured Selenomonas sp., assembly GCA_945494195.1. Classification (GTDB taxonomy): domain Bacteria; phylum Bacillota; class Negativicutes; order Selenomonadales; family Selenomonadaceae; genus Selenomonas_A. The sequence continues at coordinate 4,351 of CALYVJ010000149.1, forward strand.
ATGTCGTGGCACAGCCACAGAAGATTTTCGTATTGGTTTTCAGTTCACAATGTATTTCAAGACCGATTACGGCTTCGTATTTCATCAGTTGTTACCTCCCAGCTTGGCCATCTCGTTGTGGTAGTTCTGGCTCTGCTCATACGTGTAGGCAGCACGGATGATGGTTTCCTCATCGAGCGCCTTGCCGATAATCTGCAGGCCGATGGGCATCCCCTGGCTGCTGTAGCCACACGGAATCGACATGCCCGGCAGGCCAGCGAGGTTCAAAGGAACCGTGCAGGCATCCTGCAGGTACATCTGCAGCGGATCCGAAACCATCTCGCCAATCTTGAAGGCCGGCGTCGGTGCCGTCGGTGCCATGATGACATCGACTTTCTTGAAAGCCTCATTGTAGTCCTGCTGTACGAGCGTGCGGACCTTCATAGCCTTGAGGTAGTAGGCATCGTAATAACCAGCTGACAGCGCGTAGTTGCCGATGACGATACGGCGTTTGACCTCTTCGCCGAATTTTTCCGTACGGGTCTTCGTCATCATGCCGACCAGGTCATCGCTCTCGACGCGCTCACCATAGCTTACACCATCGTAGCGCTGGAGGTTCGTAGCGGCCTCAGCCGGCGCAATCAGGTAGTAGGCCGAAATCGCATATTTCGTATGCGGCAGCGAAATCTCGACGATTTCTGCGCCCAGCTCTTTGTATTTCTCGATAGCAGAGCGAACGGTCTTTTCTACTTCCGGGTCCATGCCATCGACAAAATACTCTTTCGGCAGACCGATTTTGAGGCCCTTGACATCCTCAACGAGGGCTTTGGTAAAGTCGGGAACTTCTGCCTCACTCGACGTGGAGTCCATCTCGTCATGACCGCAGATGATATTGAGGATATTGGCGCAGTCCGTAACATCGCGCGTCAGCGGGCCAATCTGGTCCAGCGACGAAGCATAGGCAACGAGGCCATAGCGGGAAACGCGGCCATAAGTCGGCTTCATGCCGACGACACCGCAGAACGATGCCGGCTGGCGAATCGACCCACCCGTATCGGAGCCAAGCGCCCAGATGGACGTACCAGCGGCCACCG
>CALYVJ010000150.1 GCA_945494195.1 uncultured Selenomonas sp.
ATATCCCCGTGGCGCGCCTTAAGCATGACAAGGGAAATCACTTAGAGATGAATAAAAAGAAATGACGAAAAGTATATTACCGCGTATGGATTTTGCGCTGTTGGCGGCAACGGTAGGCATCATCCTCATGAGCCTTGTCATCATCGGCAGTGCAACCCATATCAATACGCCCAGCGATGATCGCTATTGGTTTGTGGCTCGGCAGGGAATCTTTGCACTGGTAAATGTCGGCTTTGCTGCATTCTTGCTGAATTTTGACTACAAGATGCTGCAGGGATATGGAAACAAACTATATGTTTTCAATCTCATCATGTTGCTGGCCGTCATGTTTGTTGGACAGTCGGCACTGGGAGCACAGCGTTGGATTTCTATTGGACCAATTAGTATCCAGCCTTCAGAGTTTTCTAAAATTATCATGATAGTATCGTTGGCAACAATGCTGGAAAACCGTGTGGGCAAGCTAAACACGCTTCATGATTTGCTACCGGTGGCTGCCTATGTGGGGCTGCCCTTTCTGTTGGTTATGAAGCAGCCTGACTTGGGAACCTCGTTGGTATTCATGGCTATCTTTTTTGGCATGATTTTTGCCTGTGGCATCAATTTGAAGATTCTTGGTGGTATTTTTGCCACGGGAATTGCGATGATGCCGATCCTATGGCATGTGCTCAAGGATTACCAAAAGATGCGTATCATGGTTTTTATGGACCCGAATGTTGATCCGTTGGGATCTGGTTATCATATCATCCAGTCGAAGATTGCAATCGGCTCGGGGCTGCTGTTTGGCAAGGGCCTTTTTGAAGGTACGCAGAGCCAGCTGAACTTCCTGCCAGAGAACCATACGGACTTTATCTTTGCCGTGGTGGGAGAAGAACTGGGCTTCCTTGGTGTTACGTTCCTGTTGCTGCTCTACTTGGTGGTGCTTTGGCGCGGAATGTGTATTGCCCGGGATGCCAGTGATATGTTCGGCCGGCTGCTGGCCGTCGGCATCACTTCGATGCTGGCCTTCCACGTGCTGGTAAATGTTGGTATGACCCTGGGAATCATGCCGGTTACGGGTATACCACTGCCGCTAATGAGTTATGGTGTCAGCTCGTTGACGACCAATATCTTGTCGATTACGATATTGATGAATATCCAATTACGAAAGCAAAAACTGCTGTTTTAGCAGGTTTTGCGCAAAATTGAAGTGGCTCCTCCCCATTTTTGGGGAGGGCTATTTCTATCTGCACAGAACTTGATTCGGAATGGAATGATGGAGGAATGACAAAATGATACGACTTGACCACGAAGTGCTTCAGAACGTCTTGAAGCCGTCCCGCTATACTGGCGGTGAGTGGAATGCCGTGAAAAAAGATTGGGATACTGTAGATTGCACCTTTGCTTTGTCCTTGCCGGATGTCTATGAAGTGGGCATGAGCAATTTGGGGTTGGCCATTCTTTATGATGCGTTGAATCGCCAGGAAAATGTGGCGGCAGAACGGGTTTATGCTCCTTGGACCGATATGGAAAAAGAAATGCGCGAGCGAAACATCCCCCTGTTTTCCCTGGAAACGCATACGGAGCTTTCGGCCTTTGATTTGTGGGGCTTTTCGCTGCAGTATGAGATGATTTATTCCAACGTACTCAATATGATGGATCTAGCGGGCATTCCCCTTTGGGCAAAAGACCGTGATGATACTATGCCGTTTATCGTTGGAGGCGGCCCCTGTGTTTACAATGTGGAGCCTATTGCTGACTTCTTTGATTTCTTCATTGTGGGAGAAGCCGAGGATGCTGTGGTGGAAGTCGCCAATGCGATGGCGGAATGGAAAAAGGGTGGCCGTCAGGGCGGGCGCCGCGGCTTCCTGAAACGATTGCTCACCATGGATGGAATCTATGTGCCGTCATTTTATGAGCCGCAGTATGACGCGGCAGGAAATTATCTGAGCGTAAAGACGCTGGACGAAAAAGCAAAACCGCTTATCTTCAAGCGTGTCTGCCGGGATATGGATGAAATCCCTTCTGTGGAAAATCCCATCGTTCCCTTTATGGATATCGTTCATAACCGGATTATGCTGGAATTGTTCCGCGGCTGTTCCCGGGGCTGCCGGTTCTGCCAGGCTGGCATCTGTTACCGGCCGGCGCGTGAGCGTACGGAGAAAAATCTCAAGGCGATGGCACGCAATCTGGTGGATAAATCCGGTTACGATGAAATGAGTCTTACCTCGCTGTCGTCCGCTGACTATTCTTGCCTGGGCAACCTGGTCAATGATTTGATGGACGAATTCAAGAATGAGAAGGTAAGTTTTTCGCTGCCATCGTTGCGTATTGACAGCTTCTCCATTGAGTTGGCTCATAAGATGCAGCAGGTGCGAAAATCCGGCCTGACCTTTGCCCCGGAAGCTGGTACCCAGCGTCTTCGCGATGTCATCAATAAGGGAGTTACCGAAGAAAATCTTATGAATGCTTGCGGTTCGGCCTTCCGTCAAGGGTGGAAACAGGTCAAGCTGTATTTCATGATGGGGCTTCCGACAGAAACGGACGAAGATATCATCGGCATTGCCAAGCTGGCAAAAAAAGTCGTTGATCTGTACTCGGAAATCAAGGGGCGACGTGGGGTTAAGGTAACGATTTCGGTTGCCTGCTTTGTGCCCAAACCGTATACGCCCTTCCAGTGGTTTGGGCAGCTGCCGATTGCCGAATTCGAACGCCGGCAGCGGTTGTTGAAGGAAAACATTACGGATCGTGCGATTACCTTCAATTACCATGATGCACGACTGTCGGTTATCGAGGGTGTTTTTGCCCGGGGAGACCGCCGGTTGGGAAGCGTTTTGTATCAGGCTTGGCAGGACGGTGCGAAGTTTGACGGCTGGTCGGATCTCTATCAGCACGACACCTGGCTCCAGGCCTTTGAAAAATGCGGCGTTGATATGAAATATTACAATGAGCGCTCGCGAGATTTCAATGAGCCTCTTCCATGGGATGTTACTTCTCCAGGGGTAAATAAAGAATTTTTGCTCCGGGAGTGGAAAAAAGCTATGGAAGGAGCCCTGACGGAAGACTGCCGCCGTGGTAAATGCAGTGCCTGCGGGATTTGTCCGAATCTCGGAGTTCATGTTATCGATTATGCCAAGGAAAATCCCACCGTTGCTGAGCAGATTGCCAAGGTTTCGGCGCCGAAAAATCCTGAGACAGACCCGAAAGGACCAGGCAAGCCACGTACGCTGTACAAATATCGTGCGGAAATCACCAAAGGCGAGGAACTTCGCTATGTATCCCATTTGGATTATGCGAATCTGTTCCTGAGGGCCTTTGACCGGGCAAAATTGCCCATGGCCTATTCTGAGGGATTCAATCCCCATATGAAGGTTGCCTTTGCGTCAGCTCTGTCCCTGGGGGTTACCAGTGACGCCGAGTATATGGATTTTGAACTGTTGAACCCCCTTTGCCAGCCGGAGGTCTTTGACCGGTTGAATGCGCAGCTGCCGCCGGGGGCAAAACTCAAGGAACTGCGCGAGGTTCATGGCAAGCAGCCGGCGTTGATGGCTCAGGCAGATGAAGCTCGGTATACCCTTTGGGTTCCCTATGATGGGGATGAGGCTGCTGCCCAGCGGGCGGTGAAGGCCTACAACGATGCCAACGAGGTTATTTTCCATCGGGTCACGCCGAAGAAAAAACGGGAAATTGAAACGAAGCAGTATATGAAACAGCCGGTAACAGCGGAGGTGACAAAGGATGGCCTGAAACTGGTCATGGATATTGTCATTACCCAGTCAGGCAGTGTTAAACCCGTCGAGGTCCTGCGTGCCATTGCCGAGCAGTTTGCCCTGCCGGTAGATGCGGGACAGGCCTTGATTACCCGCAATGGGCTTTTCGGGCATGGCAAGCGCCTGATTGAACTGGTATAATAACTATTAGAAATAAGATAGGGAAGGGGGAGCTTATGAAATCCATATTGGTAACCAGTACGCCTGAGGAAAATCGGGTGGCAATGCTAGAGAATGGTGTGCTTGAAACCATAGAGATGGAGCGCTCATCCCACTCACATCTGGTGGGCAACATTTACAAGGGACAGATACAGAATGTCCTGCCGGGGATGCAGGCAGCTTTTGTCGATATTGGAACGGAGAAAAATGCGTTTCTATACATCGGTGATGGCATGCCCCAGGATATGGTAAAGGCTTTGCCAAAGGCGCAGCATATCCATATCGGCCAGCGGCTGCCTGTGCAAATCATAAAAGATGCGATTGGCACGAAGGGGCCTCGGGCTACCACCCATATTTCCTTGCCAGGACGCAATGTGGTTTTGATGCCTACTGCCGCCTATATTGGCATGTCAAGGCGGATTGAAGCTGAGGAGGAACGGAATCGCCTCCATGATATTGCCAGCCGGATATGTCCTGAGGGAATGGGGCTTATCATCCGGACTGCTGCTGCGGGCCAGAGTGAATCTGTTCTCAGAGCAGACGTGGATTATTTGGTGAAGCTTTGGCAGTCCATTATGGCGCGCTTCAAACTCAAGAGCAAGGGGACGAATCTCTTGTTCCGTGATGCGGACCTTATCATCCGGATTGTCCGGGATTCGCTGACTGATGAAATCGATGAGATGGTCATTGATGACCATGAGGTCTGGCAGCGGGTCAGGGAGCTGGTGCAGTTTCTGTCTCCACAGCTGGTGGACCGCGTGAAATTTTATGAGGGTCGGGAGCCGTTATTCCGTAAGTATGGCATCGAAGAAGAATTGGAAAAGCTAGGAGCCCGGGAGGTAGAACTTAAATCCGGCGGGTTCCTCGTCATCGATAAGACGGAGGCTTTGACGGTCATTGATGTCAACACGGGAAAATATGTTGGCAAATCAAATCTTGGCGACACGGTGTATCAGACCAATCTGGAGGCGGCCAGGGAAATCCTGCGACAGATACGCCTGCGTGATATTGGCGGTATAATCGTTGTCGATTTCATTGACATGGAGAAAGAAGAGCAAAAGGAGCATCTTTTGACCTTCATGCGGGAAAATGTCAAACACGACCGCACCAAGACGAATATCGTGGATATTACCAGTTTGGGGTTGGTGGAAATCACCCGCAAAAAATCCCGTCAAAATCTCGATAGCATTATCTACAGTGAATGCCCAGTCTGCCATGGACGCGGGCGGGTAGAATCGCCAGAAACTGTCAGCATACGTATTGCCACAGCGATACGCCGGATGGAACATTCATCCCATGCCAGTGAAGGCTATGAGATAGAGGTCCATGAAACGGTAGCTGAGGAGCTTCGGCAGAACCAGCTCATGATGAATTTGGCTGCTGAATTTGGTACGGATATCAAAGTGACGGTGAAGCCGGGAATGCATCCGGAGAATTATTCTATTTTGCAGCAAAACTAATGGGTGGATAGGGAATAAAGCGTCTTCATGAGGACAAATGTCTGTCGTGAGGGCGCTT
>CALYVJ010000151.1 GCA_945494195.1 uncultured Selenomonas sp.
CACCATATGAGGTCCATTTTGAGAAAGTGTTGCACTTAGCTTGACAATCCGTCGCTATAAGGATGACTTTAAAGATGGGAAAATCGATGACACGCTTCGCGTGGAATATTTTGCCAAGCATTTAAATGCAATTCTGAAAGCCATGGAAGAAGGCGTCAATGTAGGCGGTTATTATATTTGGAGCCTGATGGATGTGTTATCTTGGAGTAACGGATACAATAAGCGGTACGGATTATTCTATGTGGATTATGCCAGCCAAAAGCGGTATCCGAAAAAAGTGCTTATTGGTACAAGGCAATAAGTCAGTGCAGAGAATTGATTCCGGCAGCGAAAAGCACCTATTGATTTTTGCGCCTTGGGTTATGAAAATATAGCGAAAAGAAAGACGGTCCGAAGACTCAAATGAGTCAGCGAACCGTCCTTTTTGAATAAATCGTACAATATAAGGAAAGGGCAGAAAGCAGTAGAAGTGGAGGGGAGTCTTTCTTTAGCGTGCTTTGCTGGAAAAGAGGTAAACAAGGGTGGTGAGGAAGAGGCCGCCAACGCCCCACATCCAGCCTTTATCGTACCAGGCATAGGCGGTGCAGGCTAGGCAGAACAGAACTGCAATAAAGGTTTGCTTGGCGTTTTCTTTGCGCAAAGCAAAGGTGTGGTAATCGACACCGGTAAGTTCTTTGAAACACTCTTGGCAGATGACTTTTTTCTCTCCGGCCTCGGTGGTATGAACAAGCGCATCCTTTTCCTCAAGGGTACGTCCGCATTCGGAGCAGTTCAGCATGGTTGGGTTCCTCCCATCGAATTTCATCAAATTATCACGTATTTTCTAATTTTACCGAATTTTGTGCGATTTGAATAGGTTTTCTTGACACCCTAAGGGAAAAACTATAGAATATAAAGGTATAGTTATGGATAAAACTATTCAGGAAAACAAATAATGCATGAAAGCAAATAAAAAAAGAGGGGGTGAGTATTATCGTTATCGAAGTAGTAGCGGTAATAGTTGCAGTTGTCATCGGTGTCGGTTTCGGCTATGCTGTCCGTAAACGTACGGCAGAGGCTCAGATTGGCTCCGCTGAGGAAGAAGCAAAACGAATCGTAGCAGAGGCTGAAGAAAAAGGCGAGACAAAGAAGAAAGAAGCTATGCTGGAGGCGAAGGAAGATATCCATCGCCTGCGTCAGGAGCTTGACCGCGATACAAAAGAGCGCCGCAGTGAGATTCAACGCCAGGAGCGCCGCATTGTGCAGAAGGAAGAGAATCTCGATCGCAAGCTGGATTCTATCGAAAAGAAAGAGGAGGCTCTTTCCCGGAAAGAATCACGTCTTGATAAGAGCCAGCAGGCTATTGATGAGATGCACGAAAAGCAGAAAGCAGAACTCGAACGCATCTCTGGCTTGACGTCGGAAGAGGCTCGTACGATGCTCATGGCTGAGGCTGAGGATGAACTCAAGCACGAGAAAGCCATGAAAATCAAAGAGTATGAGCAGCAGATAAAGGACGAATGTGATAAAAAAGCACAGGACATCCTGAGTCAGGCAATTCAGCGTTGTGCCGCTGATCAGGTGGCTGAGACGACGGTTTCGGTTGTCGCATTGCCGAATGACGAAATGAAGGGGCGCATCATCGGTCGTGAGGGTCGTAACATTCGTACGCTGGAAACTATGACGGGGGTTGACCTCATCATCGATGATACGCCAGAGGCTGTTATCCTGTCTGGGTTTGATCCGGTACGCCGTGAGGTGGCACGTATTGCCTTGGAGAAGCTGATCCAGGATGGCCGGATTCATCCGGCGCGCATCGAGGAAATGGTCGAGAAGGCCAAACGTGAGGTTGACCAGCGTATCAAAGAGGCTGGTGAGCAGGCTACCTTTGATACTGGTGTTCATGGTATCCATCCGGAATTGGTCAAGATGCTGGGCCGCTTACGTTATCGCACAAGCTATGGACAGAATGTACTCAATCATTCGATTGAGGTTGCTCATTTGGCTGGTGTTATGGCATCGGAGCTTGGCTGCGATGTGACGCTGGCAAAACGCGGTGGACTGCTGCACGATATTGGTAAGGCGATTGACCGTGAGGTCGAAGGTTCCCATACTACGATTGGTGCAGATTTGGCGCATAAATTCCGTGAGTCGAAAGATGTAATCAACTGCATTGCTTCGCATCATGGTGATGTTGAGGCAGCAAGTGTTGAGGCAGTCTTGGTTGCCGCCGCTGATGCGGTATCGGCTGCAAGACCCGGTGCACGTCGTGAGAGCCTTGAGTCTTACCTCAAGCGTCTTAAACGGTTGGAAGAGATTGCAGAGTCCTATGAGGGCGTTGAGCGTTGATTTGCCATTCAGGCTGGCCGCGACATTCGCGTCATGGTCAAACCGGATAAGGTTGATGACGCTGAGTCGGTGGCATTGGCTCATGATATTGTCAAGAAAATCGAAGATGAGCTGGAATATCCGGGGCAGATTAAGGCTACGGTTATTCGCGAGACGCGCGTCGTCGATTATGCGAAATAATCAATCAGAAAATGTTTGGGGGTGCGGGGCCTGGCTCTGCATCCCCAATTCTACCTATAAGAGGAACAATCATGCTTGGATTCAAGGATTGGCTAACAAAGGCAGCGGGCAGAAAGGCTGCTACGGATAAAACGGGAATACAGCTCATTGCTGCAATCCTGGCCTGTTATCCGGAAATCGAATCGGTAAGCTATGTGCCCGAGGCCACCGAAATGACACTGGATTTTGTTCTTGAGGGCAAAGTGGGGAAGGAAGAACTGGAGCCCTTTGCCAAATTGCTGGATGACAGCCTGCAGGCCTATCATGAGCTCGATTCTGGTGCACCGGTTTGGATGGCTGTTGAGGCCGAGAGTCATGGCCGGGCAACGATGGTTCATATCCATCGCCAGCTGATCACCATGACGCGGGGGGAATTGACACTTATAACCGCGTTGTTCCGGGAGACGTTCGCGGAGCGGCTTAAATGCGATAAACATACGACTGAACAACTGGAACCGGAATTTGCTGATGCCCAGAGTGCGGTCCTTGATACGCTCTTGGATCAGAATCAGGAATATCGCATCAAGGAGAAAATGATTGGCATCCGCGATAAAGACCGGGTTGTTGTCTATAACCGTTGATTTTTCCTGCAAGGGAAAATCAGCGGAAGGAGGAATACATGCGAGTAATGTTGACAGGAGATGTCGTGGGCCGTCCGGGCCGCAAGGCATTTCAGGAGTATACGCCGAAGCTCCGCAAGGAGAAAGGGATTGATGTGGTAATCGTGAATGGGGAAAACTCTGCCGGTGGCAAGGGATTTACCCGCAAATCATTGGATGCCCTTTATCATGCCGGGGCGGATATCATCACCTCGGGCAATCACGTCTGGGATAAGAAGGATGTAATGGAGTTTATTGACCAGGAGCCCTTTTTGATCCGTCCAGCAAATTATCCGGAGGGAACTCCGGGCAAAGGTTATTGCATCTTTCCGTTCAAGGCTAAGAATATTGGTGTCATCAACCTTTCTGGCCGGGCTTTCATGCCGGCTTTGGATTGCCCCTTCCAAAAGATTGAAGAAATACTTCGCGAGATAAAGAAGGAGTGTGATATCCTATTCTTGGATTTTCATGCGGAGACGACTTCGGAAAAAATGGCAATGGGATGGTATTTGGATGGCCGGGTTAACGGCGTAGTCGGTACGCATACGCATATCCAGACGGCGGATGCCCGCATCTTGCCGAAGGGAACGGCGTATATTACAGACCTTGGTATGACTGGCCCTTGGAATTCCATTCTCGGGGTCAAGACAGAAATTATCCTAAAAAAGTTCACGACGGCCATGCCGTGCCGGTTTGATTTGGAAGAAGAGGGACCGATGGTTTATTCGGCCGTCATTATCGATATTGATGACAACACCAATCAAACGACCGCAATTGAAAGAGTCATGATTATCGAATAATCGCAAATCGTGACAGTTTGTTTCAAGAAAAGAAGGACTTTGCAGGTTTTTGAAGAATACTCTAGCTAGTGACAGTAAGTTTTACCAATAGGATACATGCATTGTATGAAGTAATCTTTTATGTTGAGAGGACGTGCTGAACATGGAATTTCTGAAAGTATCTGCAAAGTCAAACCCAAACTCGGTGGCAGGCGCATTAGCAGGCGTGCTGCGGGAATCCGGAAGTGCTGAGATGCAGGCAATCGGTGCTGGTGCACTGAATCAGGCGGTCAAAGCAGTAGCTATTGCCCGCGGATTTGTTGCACCGCATGGAATTGACCTCATTTGCGTTCCGGCGTTCACGGATATCAAGATTGATGGGGAAGAACGTACTGCAATCAAGCTGATTGTTGAGCCGCGCTGAGTAGATTATAGGAGTGAATCCGAATGCCAAGTGATTTGCATATGCATACAACTTTTTCCGATGGTAAAATGACACCGGAAGAGCTTGTGGCAGCCGCAAAGGATGCGGGCCTTCATTACATGGCGATAACCGACCATGATACGGTGGAGGGCATCGTGGAATTATACGAGAATGGGCATTATCCAAGCCGTGGAATTCACATTATTCCCGGTATTGAGTTTAGCGCGCATCATCCGACCAGAGAGATTCATATTTTGGGGTTTAACCTTGATATATACTATCGGGCTCTAGCGGACAAATTAAATGAAGTTACCGAGGCTAGGTGGACTCGTTTTTCGGAAATGATTGAAAAACTGCAGGCCTTGGGGTATAACATATCGGAAGCCGATGTGCTTACGATTGCTGGTGCTAGTAAATCTATCAGCCGTTCCCATATTGGGCGGGTGCTGGTCAAAAAAGGCTATTTTACCTCGGTGCGAGATGCGTTTGATGCTGTCTTGAAAAAGGGAACACCAGCTTACGTACCACACTATCATCTGGAAGCATCGGAAATCATTGCGCTTATCAAAGCAGCGGGCGGAACACCGGTTTTGGCTCATCCAAAGCTTATAGGTGATGACGAATTGGTTCGTGAGCTTTGCCAGAGTGGCATTGAAGGAATTGAGGCTTTTTATCCTCAGCATGACGAAGCGGATACAGCCCGTTACTTGTCGATGGCAGAGGAATTCGGATTACTGGTATCCGGTGGTTCGGATTTTCATGGCTATCCTACGCGTTATCCGTCGGAACTGGGAGTATTTACCATTGAAGACAATTGGGCGGAAAAATTTTATCGTCCGCAGCAGCAACTGGGATAAACAGGAGAGGTAATATGGATGTCATAGCACTGGTGGGACCCAGTGGAACTGGCAAGAGCCATCGTGCGCTGGTTGTCGCTCATGATAATCGGGCCGATGCCATCATCGATGATGGTATCCTCATAAAGGATGGCAAGATACTGGCTGGTCATTCAGCAAAAAAAGAGCAAAGTAAAATTATGGCTGTACGCCGGGCGATTTTT
>CALYVJ010000152.1 GCA_945494195.1 uncultured Selenomonas sp.
ACGGATATTCTCGTCGCTGGCTATCATCTCCCCCAGATGCCCGTGTCGTTTCATAGCTTCCTTTCCCATGGGAGTGACGTTCTCTTTTAGTTTTGGTACTAGCCACTCCCACGCTCCGTCGTGTGTTTTGCCTCTGAGACAAGGGCAGGCGGCCAGCCGTGGAGTCAAGCACGCACCATGCTATTACTGACCCTACGTATCAGACGCACTGCGGCAGCCGTAGTTCGCGTTCACGTTGGACGACACGTTGTTACAGTTCGCTGACTGCGACCCGCAAGACGCACCGTTATTCCAGTTCGCGCCGAAAAGCAGCCTCTGCGCCGCCTGCCCTGTTTTCGTGGAACGTCCGCCGCCCTAACCGGGCGGTGGACGTTCCGTTTCTCGTTTTTCGGTCTTCATATTTCGCTTTTCTCCTTTTCACGCCTGACGGTGCAACGGCTCAGACGCACCGCGGCAGCCGAAGTACGCGTTCACGTTGGACGACACGTTGCTACAGGCCGCCGACCGCGACCCGCAAGACGCACCGTCAGACCAGTTCGCGCCGAAAAGCAGCCTGAAGAGATTCCCGTAGGTCTGTCCATACCTTTTATCATCCACATCCGCACTATAGACAGAGTCTGTCCAGCCGCTTCCGTCAGCAAAGCCCAGGTCATTCCCCCACTGCCAGAGGACGCCACAGCAATCTTCCAGGCCGATATCGCTGATCATGCGCCTGCCCGCGGTGTCGACATGGCCGCCCGTCGTATTTGGGTCTGCTGATCCCTTAATGTTTGTACCTTCATTGCTCCCTCTTGCGGCCATCTGAAATTCATAGCGCCAAGGCAATCGCTTCCCCTGTCGCATGAGTTGCTCGAGACTTGCTTCACCATGCCACTTCTTTTTCGAAGCTCCGTCCGCCCAAACGCCTCCATAGACGCTGACAAGCTTTTTCCCGTCCCAGCTATCTCCGTAGATATCAAGCCATGCGTCCGAAAATCTGTCATAGACCATGCTTTCAGGTTCAGATTTCGGACGGTGATAGAGGTCCCACACCGAGGCTGGGAGGATGTCGCCTGCTACATAGCCCGTAAGTGCGTGGCCATCGATTGTCCCTACATCTGCGCAAAGGCAATGAAAGCCGCATATCTTTCGCGTCGTATCCGCATCGTATCCCTCAGGCACCGTGGAGTTTGCTGAAAAAGTGAATTTCGGCACGACGTCTGCCGTGCTATAAATCGCGTACAGGTAGAAGTCTTTTCCTGCTCGGTTTACTGGGTTCGCTGGATTCGTGCAACACTCCCAGACTACCTCGCCATCATTGACTGTCTTTCCTACCTCCTGCGGCCATTCCGGCGTAAGCGTTGCGCTTGTCGTACCTGCGGTAGTCGCTTTATAGCAATAGACTCCCTGTTCGTCCGTCGGTGTGACATAGTCTCCCGCCGTATAGCTGGTATTCTTGTTCCAAGTTGTCGCCTTCAAATCCCAGTTTGCCGCCGTATCAATATCAAACGTAAGTGCAGATGTGAGCTTATGCCCCTTGCCGTTGATATTTAGCCACAGGATATTTGGCGTCTTTATCGCCCGCTTACCGCTCGCGGTGAACGGCGTATCCAAAGTGAAATAAAGGGGTGCGCTTGCAGTTCCGATTTTTCCTTCCACTTCGGCAAGTGCAGTCTTCGTTGCAAGCGAATCGATTATCTCTGCTAGTCTGCCCGCAAAATTCTCGCCCTCGATTTTTCCTGCATGCACTTCTGCCCAGCGCTTTTCGCTCGTGCCGAGACTCTGCGTCTTATCCCCTGCCGGGACGATATTAGGGTACTTTTTGCTCATATTTTCTTCTCCTTTCACCCTTCGTTTTCAGCCGGGCAGATATCCTCTGCTGTGTCAATCGCCCAAAGTCGTGTTGCCTTTGCGTATTCTGTCGGCATCAAATCATCGTTGAGGTCACGCTCGAATGTGTCCTGCGTGCTCATCGCAGTCTGTACCCATTTTCCGCTTGTCGGCGGATACTCCCCTGTGCTCTGTGCAATGCAGCGATACGTCGTGCCATCGGGGAGCATGACCTGATCTGTCAACTGATAGGTCCTTGTATTGTCATAAATAGTCGCAATGCCGCCTACGCCTGCAGCAGCTACTTCGATATCTGCAAGGATTTTCGCTGCGCTCTTTTCGCTGGCACTTGCATTTCCTTCGCTGGCAGCCGCGTTTTCCGCGCTGGTGCTCGCGTGTCTCGCCATTTCAGATGCCGTTTCCTCTGCTGTAAAGATTCGCTCCTTTAAGTCACCCGCCGTCTCTTCACTGCCGATGTCGATTGTGACTGTTCGGTCTAAGATTTCTTTCAACTCTTGTACAATTAGCGTCATTTTATCTGACATACGCTCGATATCTGGTAACGGGTACTTATTGCCAAGATTTATTAGTTGTGTAATTTCCGTTTCACGATAAATTGTGATCGTCTCACGTGCAGATAAGACTGCTGGTTGTTCTGTAAATGGCGGAGTCTGTCCGGTGGCATATCCCGGATACTTTACTGTTTTTCCCACCATATCTACATAATAGTCAGACAATAATTTCTTTGTTATCTGCGTGTCTTTGTTGTAAATTGCAACGCAAACACTGGATGCCTCATCGACAGAAAATGAAAACGGGAATGATACTGTTTCTCCATCACCTTGATAAGTCACCTTTGTGGTAAGCGTTTCAATCATAGTCTCACCTCGCTTCATGCATGCCATGCGCGGAAGAGCCCCGCGTCATCCGACGTGAGGCTCTTCTTGTTATGCTCCTATCTTACCATGCCTGGGCAGGAATAACGTGCTGCCCTTTATGATTTTTTCTTTTTCTTCTTGCTCTTCGGCTCTGCCGGTGGGCGCTTCGGGATATCGCGCTCGACTGGCTTCTTGTCGAAGACCACAGACCAGATGATGTTCTTCCAATCGGCATCATAGCGGTTATCGCTGTCGTTGAGGTACTGCATCGTGCCGGTGATGGCGTCGGTCATGGTCGAGGTGATGCCGGTTCTGGCGGCCGTCAGGGAGCTCAGGGCGTTGAGGCCGTGGCGGGCAATCTCGCTGTTGGTGATGTGCTTGACAGGCTGGCGGTACTTGGCATCCTCCTCGAGCTTCTTGCGGTATTCCCGGCGAGCCTTGCCATTTTTCTTTTTCAGTTTCTCTGCTTCAGTATGGCGACGCTTGGCTTCCTGCGCGTCAACGGCCATGTTGTGGCTGCTCTTCCTGGCCATGAGGTCGATAGTCTTGGATACCTCTTCGAAGGCCCTGCCGCCCACGGAGAACGGCGAAGCACTACGGCCATATGTCGTGCCGTCGAAGATGGCCGAGATGGCGAAGTTGACAACATCACGGATGAACGGGAAGCCGCCCGCCGCCGTCGAAAGTAAATTCTTTGCGTACGTGTTGAAGAATCTCTGGCCAAGTGGAATCTCAACCTTCTCGCTCTTCCCAGTCTGCGGATTGATGACCGTACGGAAGCGGTCTTTATCATCGTCGCCGTCGAGCCCCAGCGCAAACTTGATGCTGATCCCGATGAGCGTCATGATGACGAGACGATACATGACCGACTTTGCAAACGGTGCCCATCGTCCAATAAACGACGGATTCGTGCCGAATCGTGCGTGACGGTAATTCGCCAGGATGGCATTGAACTGCGTGTTGAAGAAGCTGTAGAACGTCGTTGCAAGTTTCAGGAAGGCATTCTTGTTGCGCTGCAGAGACGACTGATCCATCGTCCGGCCGCTAACAAACGTGTCGCGAATGGCCTTGTCGGCCTCCATGACAGACCGACGCTCAGCTTCCTGCAGCATCTCTTCGTCCGTGTAGATAGGCAAGTCCATTGCATCGTGCAAATCCTGCTCAGCCTTGATGAGTTCCTTCTTTATCTCCTTGATCTTGGCCGCTTCTTCCTTCGTCATCTGCTCCATCGTGGCATCGCTGTGCACGGCAAACGGCGATTGCTGTGCCGCTGCGCGGTCCTGCTCATCTGCGCTATGGCGGCGCTCCATGTCCATGCGGATGTCGCTGACTTTCTGGGACTGGCTGATGATATCGGCCTTCAGCTTTTCGACGTTCTGTTGGGCTTCCAGGACGCTTTGCTGGTGCTGAGCATTCTCCTTGCGGACTGCCGCGAGATTGCCGCTGTAGACATCACGGTACGACTGCACCCAAAGAGGCGCAGAGAGTGCCAGGTCAGAGTAGAGCATCAAGTCGTAGGCATGGTTGCGGACCAATTCAAAGGCGCGGTAGTCGGCATCAAAGAGTCCTGGCTGACTGCGGATATCGCGATCCAGGGAATTGATGCGGTCCTGCATAAAGGCCGACCGCTTCAGGAGCTTTGCCGATTCTTTCGGGTGAGCATAAAAAGATGTGATTGCGGCCATCGTATGCAGGCCGCCGAGCTTCTCCATAACCGGCGCAATGTTCGAGATGTTCTCGACAACCGGCCAGATGCGGTAGCCCATGATGGCCATGACCGAGTTGCTGCGCAGCCAGTTCAGGCCGCGTTCCAGCATATTGGCTGCCTGATTGTTATTGTCCTTCACGACTTGCCAAACATCTGTCGTCCACTGCTTCAGGATGGTGTGGTACTCACGTCCCAATGTGTTGACGACATAGCTCTCGAAGGTCTTATCATTGACCAGTCGATAGACATCGCGGGCCGCCAGGCGGAAGGCGATGTTATGGATGACGGCCTGGGTGTGTTCCGGGATGACCCGGAACTCGAGCAGGAGCGGGCGTTCAATCTTGTACTCCGAACGGGATTTGGTGAAGCTTCGTCCCGTGCCGAGCACCATCGCGCCAGCCATGCTCTGCTTGGCAATCTCATTGGCATTCTTGGCCTCTGCAGCGCTGGACTTCTTCGGATTGTACACGACTGGATAATAGCCGCCCTTCATCTCCAGCGTCTTCTTGCCCTTCTCGTCTACGGTCACGGTGAAGGGGACCGCCTCGACCTTCTTAAGGTGGACGCCGTTAAGTTCCTCTTCGACCTTCACGGTGTCATCCCAATAGGTATTGATGTGGTCCCAGATGTCCTGCACGAGCTGCCAGTCCTTGGCGGTCATGTGCTCTTCCACGAACTTGAGGATGTCTTTCTCAGCCATCCCCAAGCCGCCCGCCAGGCGCTGGCGGTTCGTCTCACTGCCAAGGTTCAGCGCCATGCAGAGGATGTTCTCTTTCGACAAGAGCTCTTTGCCGTCCGCGGTCGTCAGCTTGTACTTCGCATCCTTCCAGTGACGGCGCTCCGCATGGGAATAGCCGGACAGGATTTTCTGCAGGTCGGTCAGTTCCTGCTTGACCATGCGGCTCTCCTTCTCAGCCGCCCGCTCATAGATGCCGTAGATGTACCGGTGAGCCTTCTTGCCTAGGGCGTTCAGTAGTTCCTCCGGCGTGATAATGGCAGATCGGAAGAGCA
>CALYVJ010000153.1 GCA_945494195.1 uncultured Selenomonas sp.
ACTTTAATGATTATATAAAAATAATCTATGAGGTTTGGAGGAAATATTCATGTTAACTGGCATGGATTACGTTTATGCGGTCTGGCAGGAGCGAAGTTTTTCGGCGGCGGCAAGGCGCCTGTTTATCTCGCAGCCTGCGCTGTCAGCGGCGGTCAAAAAAGTGGAACGGGAACTGGGGCTGCCGATTTTTGACCGCAGCCGCAGTCCGCTGCAGCTGACCGATGCGGGCAAGGCTTACATCGAGGCGGTGGAACGGATTTTCCGGATACAAAAGGATCTCACCCGTTATTGTGGCGATTTGGCAGGGCTTCATAGCGGTTCCCTGAATTTGGGCGGTACCAATTTTTTTGCCTCCTGCTTTTTGCCGCCGATGATTGAGGCATTCAGTCAAAAATATCCGCAGATACAGCTTTCTGTTACGGAATCGGATTCGGCAGATCTTTACGACAAGTTGGCGACGGAGGAGCTGGATATTCTTGTGGACAGCGGGGTCTATGATGCTTCCCTGTATGAGATTCTGCCCTTTTACACGGATCATTTGCTACTGGCAGTACCGAGCAAGCTGGCGGTCAATGCGTGCCGCGAAGTGGCCTCGGGGAAAATGATGCGGGCCGATATCCTAGCGGGGCGGCATTTGCTGGCAGATGTTCCTGTCGTATCGCTGCAGGAATTTGCCGGGGAGGATTTCCTGCTGTTGGGCAAGGGAAATGATATGTACCGTCGGGCTAAGGGGCTTTTCCAGGCTGCAGGGGTCGTGCCGCAAGTCAGGTTGTACCTCAATCAGTTGATGACGGCTTTTCATATGGCACGGCAGGGGCTGGGGATTACGATTTTGACTGATACGCTGGTGAGTCTGGCGGCACCGACGGATGCGCTGGTCTATTACCGGTTGGCAGGGGCGCTGGCGACACGGGAGACCTTTCTGGCCGTAAAAAAGAGAGGCTATCGGACCAAGGCAATGGAGGGATTCATCCAATCGAGTCTGGGACTCTATAAGAAGGATTTCTCTCTTGCCAATCAATCCGATAGCTGAGCTTATCTCGTCACGGCGTCGTGCAGGGCAAAGATGAATTTTTTCATGTTGATGTGTACCTGCGAAAGTCTGGGTTTCTGGTCATCTTCAATCTGGCGCATGGTGTTGCGGATGTTTGCGTAGTCGAAGTAAAGAGGGGCATACTGTTCAAATCGCGGGTCCGTGTAATCCACGGCGCCAAGGGTGGCAATGTGGATGTGGGCCTGGTAAATGGTACGGCGCAGGCGCTGTTCCATCGCCTTGGCTTCCCGGGCGGCATCTGCCGTGTCCGGACGCATACCGACAACGGAGGTGAAGAGCATTTTGAGGCTCGGGCCTTGTCCGCGGTGCTGGTTGAGCCAATCCAGAATGTCCAGCAGATCTTGGGCGCCGGGGGCCGTGGCAATGCCGAGCTCCTGCAGGATGGCGGGGCCTTTGGCTGCTGGTTTTGGTGCTGCGCTGGAGGCTGTATTTGCCTGTGGTGTGAGGTTTGCCAAGGAATGCTGGAGATTTTGTGCAAAGGCCTCGAGTCGCAGATGTTCACTGACGTTTTTGAGGACGCTGACAATTTCATTACGGTTGAGGGGTTTTGTGATATAGTAATCGACGCCTTCTCCATAGGCCTTGCCTACCAGGTCTTTGCTCTCTACCTGCGAGAGCATGATGACTTTGCCGGCAAAGCCTTTTTTTATTTTGGTTACGGCTTCGATGCCATCGATACCAGGCATCAGCATGTCGATGATGAGGATGTCGATATGATGGAGGGCGAGAAGGCCGTTGTTGAGGGTAGCGGCAGAGTCGAGGCTCACGGCAACTTCGCCAAGATTGTAGTCTTCGATGATATCCTGAAGCATCATGCGAATCGCTTCGTCATCGTCAATCAGCATTATTTTCATAGTTTGATTTCCTTTCCATCTGTTTTTGCAGTTTGGCACATGGCAGCTTGATTTCGCAGGTCACTAGGTTTTCGCCATCGGAGTCGATGGCAATGGTGCCGCCGAGCATTTCGGTCTGGTGCCGGACATAGGTCAGTCCGACCCCGCTGGAGGCTTTTCCTGTACTGTCGAATTTGGTGGTATAGCCAGGGCGGAATACCTTGTCCAGCCGGTGCAGGGGGATGAAGCTGCCGGTGTTGCTGATGCTGATGTGAAGCAGTCCGTCTCCCTTTTTGCCGCAGATGGCAATGGATATGAGGCCGGAATACTTTATTGCCTCAACGGCGTTGGCGGCCAGATTGCCGAGGATTGAGAGCAGCATAAAGACATGGAGCGGTGGCAGGCCCTTCTGTACTTCCGTGTGAAAACCGATTTGCTTTTCCAGGGACCGGGCGTATTTGGACTGGGTGTGAACCAGCAGTTTCACAATCTGGTCCGGGGGCAGGTAGTCCTCGACGTGACGGTTGCTGGTAAGCTCCTGCAAGCCGGCATAGATGCGCTGGTGATTCTTCTTGATCTCATGACATTCGCCGGCGATGCGCAGGACTTCTCGGGCGAGTTCTTGTTCTTCGGGGGTTTGGGCCCAGTTCTTTATTTTGTCGTAGACCTTGTAGCAGTCGTGGGTGACGTCTTCGGCATTCTTCAGCGAACCGCGCAGTTCGAAGGCTTCTTCGTAGAGGCTGGATATCAGTACGGCCAGCCGGTTTTGTTCCTTGATTTTACGTGCGAGGCGGATTTCCGTGTTGTATAGCTGGAACAGGAAGAAGAAGGACAGGATGAAGAAACAGCGCAGAATGGCGATGAATAGTAGGCGCAGCAGCATTTCGAGGGTGAAGCGGTAGCCATGCTGATAGGCGATGGCATTCATGACCGTCAGTTCGGCAATGCTGGCAAACACCTCGGCAAAGATAGCCAAGAAGGCTATCTCTAAGGTTTGGGCGTAGATGGATTTGCGGGTGAGCTGGGGCAGGGCAAAAAATAGTGCATAAATAAAATAGTAGAAAAAGTTCGGGACGTGAATCAAAAAGGCGTGTCCCATGGGCTGTCCGTACAGGGCGATATCGAGACAGGCGCGGAATATCATGACGGCGATGCCGGCGGAGATACCGAGGAAAATCCGTGAAAAGGACTGAAGCCAAAGGAGAAAAAGCAGGAAGACCGGTGAGCCAAAGCTCACGCGGAAATTTTCGAAATCGCCGGTAAAGGGGTGGATTTTGGGTTCTCCGGCAATCGGTACGAGAATAAGCATAAAAACGAACAAGAACCAGTCTTGCCGTAACGGCTTTTGATTGAACATGTTAGCATCTCCGTTGAATAATTTATGGGAAAGTGTATTTGCTATAAATAAAACATATAGCAATATATTTATAGTTAATACATAGAATTTTGTAGTTTCTCGTAGTCAGATAGTTATATTAATATCATCAAATAACTCAGTCGTCAATCAGGAACAATAAAATTGATTACTGAGACGGAATTGTAGGGAGGAAGAATCATGGCAGATTCAAAGGGAAATCAGGGGATGAGTCCTCTGGTTCGTGGCCTCATCTGTGTGGCCATTGGTGCAATTATTTGGTTTATCCCGGCACCGGCTGGTGTCGGACCGCAGGCATGGGGCCTGCTCGCCGTATTTATCGCAACGATTGCAGGCTTTATCCTGCAGCCAATGCCAATCGGTGCCATTGCAATCATCGCTTGTGCGTTGTTGCCAGTTTTGGGCATCATGAAAGCTGGAGAGGCCTTGGCAGGTTTTTCCAATACGACGATTTGGCTCATCGTATCGGCATTTATGTTTGCGGAGGGCTTCATCAAGACCGGTTTGGGCAAACGTATTTCCTATATGCTTCTTTCGAAGTTTGGCAGCAGTACGCTGCGTGTCGCTTACGTCATGAGTGCGGCAGATTTCATCATCGCGCCGTTTACGCCGTCCAATACGGCTCGTGGCGGTGGCATTATCTATCCGATTGTCCGCAGTGTCACGGCAGCTGTAGGTGCTGATGCTGAGACGGGCAAGAACAAGAAGACTGGTGCTTTCCTGATGTTCAGTGCCTATGCAGCTGTTATCACGTCGGCCTGCATCTTCCTGACGGGTGCATCGAACAACGTTCTTTGCAATACGCTGGCACAGGAGATGTTTGGTACTTCCATCGGCTGGGGCGAGTGGTTCATGGCTTGCATCATTCCGGGCCTTATCCTGACGATTGCTACGCCGTATATCCTGTATAAGCTCATCAATCCGGAAATCCAGGATTCTCCGGAGACCATGCAGCTGGCGAAAAAAGAGCTCAGCGAGATGGGGGCTATGAGTATCAAGGAGAAAATCCTCTGTGTGATTTTCCTTGCAGCGCTTATCATGTGGGCAACGGGTTCTATCCATCATATTGATTCTGCGTTCGTTGCTTTGCTTGGCCTTTCTGCCA
Organism: uncultured Selenomonas sp.; assembly: GCA_945494195.1. GTDB lineage: Bacteria > Bacillota > Negativicutes > Selenomonadales > Selenomonadaceae > Selenomonas_A. Next base: position 4,368 of record CALYVJ010000153.1, read on the forward strand.
TGCTGCTGACGAAAATCCTTGATTGGTCGGATATCACGAAACAGCATGGTGCTTGGGATGTCCTGGTATGGATGGGCGTTCTTGTAAACATGGCAGCCTATCTTTCCAAGTTTGGCCTGATGAAGTGGTTTGCTGGTGTCATGGCAGCTCAGTTTGCTGGCATGCCTTGGATGACGATGCTGATTATCCTCAGCCTTGTCTATACTTTCGCTCATTATGTGCTGGCAAGCAACAGTGCGCATATCATGGCACTCTTTGCTGCCTTCGCTACGATTCTTGTAGCGGCTGGTGCGCCGGTACTCGGTGTATTGATTCTTTTAGGAGCGCTCGGCAACAGCGCATCGTTCCTCACCCATTATGGCTGTGGCGTTACGCCGATTTTCTTTGGGGCAAACTTCATGGACCAGGGGCAGTGGTGGAAGATTGGTTTCATCATCACGATTCTTCATATCGTGGTCTGGATGGGCGTAGGCCTGCCGGTCATGAAACTTATCGGTATGCTGTAAGCTAGTACAGACAGGGATCGTAAGGGCCCTGTCTGCTGCCAGCTAAAATTGTCGGAATTGTACATAAAAAATGTACAATGAATAAGGACAAAAAATGAAAATTGTTCTTGCATGTATTTTGTATACATGATACAATAAATGTAAATCAATCGATTGCTTAATCGAATGATTAATATCATTTATTATCTACTAAAACTACGATGTGAGGTTTTTGGTGCTGCCGCGGGGATATTTAGCGACAGGCAAAAGAAAGGAACGTGGAAAAAATGAGAACAGAGCATGATTTCATCGGTGAGCTTCAGGTACCAGACGAGGTTTATTATGGTGTTCAGACGATGCGTGCCATTGATAACTTCAAAATCACGGGCCAGACAATTGACCCGGATTTCGTTCAGGCTTTTGCTAAAGTAAAGAAAGCCGCTGCTATGGCTAACATGGAAACGGGCCGCCTGCCGAAAGAAATCGGCGAGCCGCTCGTGCAGGCAGCTCAGGAGATTACCGAAGGAACATGGGTGGACCAGTTCCCG
>CALYVJ010000154.1 GCA_945494195.1 uncultured Selenomonas sp.
ATCTTCGTGGCCGAGACCGCAAGCTGGGCAGCAGAGGCCCCGTGGGTTATCCCCCGCGTATACCAGGTAGCATGCTTGCGCATTTCCCGCGGGCCAACATAGTCTCCCTTATACTTCAGCAACAAATCGAGATGGCGGATAATCACTTCTGCCCGTTCCTTCATAGTCGGTCCCAAAAGCATTTCTCCCGTCTGCCAAAAATGGGTGAGCTGTTTGAAAATCCAGGGATTGCCCTGGGCTGCCCGGCCCACCATTACACCGTCTGCACCGGTAACTGCCAGTATTTTCTTGAGGTCACTGCAGCTACGCACATCGCCATTAGCGATGACGGGGATACTGACGCTTTGCTTTACCTTGGCGATAATCTCCCAATCCGCATTGTCCCGATAGAATTGTTCCCGGGTGCGGCCGTGGACGGCAATCGCATCAACACCAGCCTCTTCGGCCAGCTTTGCCATTTCTATGACATTGACATGCTCTTCGTCCCAGCCCTTGCGCATCTTTACGGTAAATGGCATTTTGACTGCCTTACGGATGGCGGACAGGATTGCAAACGACTTTTGCGGGTCACGCATCAGCGCCGATCCCTCTCCATTCTTGACAATCTTGGGTGCCGGACATCCCATATTGAAATCGAGGATATCGGCTGTTCCCAAATCCTCTACATACTTGGCTGCCTCAGCTGCCATTTCCGGCGTATTAGCAAAAATCTGCATGGCAATCGGACGCTCTGCAAGCTCCGTCGTTAGCATCTCCAACGTACGCTCATTGCGGAAGTGTATTCCCTGGCTGCTGACCATCTCCGCATAACACAGCGGACACCCCATATCATGCGCAATAATGCGATAAGCAGTATCCGTCACCCCCGCCATAGGAGCCAGAAATACCGGCACTTCAAAATGGAAGGATCCGATATTCATGCTCATGCTTCCGTCTCCTTCTGCAAATGGTCTGCACTGCGCCCCTCACGGCGGTCAGCATTGCGCTCGTAAAGCGCCTGCAGTCCTGTCAGCGTAAGAAAATGATCTACCTTGTCAATAGTAGACGATTCCTTGGCAATCATGCGGGAAAGACCACCTGTCGCGATCACCTTCATTTCCTTGCCATACTCTCCTTTGATGCGGCGCACAATTTCGTCAATCTGCCCCACATAGCCGAAAATGATTCCCGCCTGCATCCCTTGGATCGTATTGCGGCAAATAATCTGCTTGGGAGGTACCAACTCGATGCGTGGCAGCTGTGCCGCGCGCTGGAATAACGCGTCGGCACTGGTCCCAATTCCCGGTGCAATAACACCGCCAAGAAAATCCCCTTCATCGCCGACCACATCAAAAGTAGTTGCTGTACCGATATCGATGACAATCAACGGACCGCCGTATTGTTCATAAGCGCCAACTACATTGACAATTCGGTCAGCACCGATCGCCCGCGGGTTTTCATAATGCAGCTTGATGCCCGTCTTGATTCCTGGACCCACCACCAACGGCCGGATATGAAAATAACGCTCACACATTTTTACCATCGGAACCACCAATGGCGGAACAACCGAAGAAATGATGATTGCATGGATGTCCGACATACGGATTCCCTGATAATTAAACAAATCATTCATGAGCATACCGTACTCGTCGCCAGTTTTCTGCCGGTCCGTCGAAATACGCCAATGTTTGACCAGCTTCTTGCCTTCATAAGTTCCCATGACAATATTGCTGTTGCCAATATCAAAAACTAATAACAAAAATGGTTCCTCCTCCAATCATGCAGACCAGTCTGCATGGTCTTCTCCTACTTTCGGGGACGGATGGATACATCGCCTGCCAGCACACGGTGGCGTCCATCCTCCGCATCCACCAGCAGTGCTCCATCTTCATCGATATCTACCGCAGTCCCCACATATTCCTCGCCATCACGAACGCCGATTACGCGAACCTCCTGTCCCAAGGTAACCGAATATCTCCGCCAAGCATCCATAACCGGCTCGAACCCCTTGGCCAGAACCTCATCATACAGTTTATCCATGGCCTCCAATAATACCTGGAAAAATTTTACGCGCGGAATTTTCTCCCCATGGTTGGCCACCTGCAGCGAAGTCGCTTTATCCCGGATATCTTCTGGGAAATCCTCTGGCAGGATATTTACATTTATACCAGTCCCAATGACTACGTAATTGATGCGATCCATTTCCGCACTCATTTCCGTCAGAATCCCCACCATTTTCCTGTTCTCAAACAGGATGTCATTGGGCCACTTGATTCCCGCTGCAAGACCGAATTTCTCCATCGCCATAGCAACGGCTACTGCCGCCATCAGCGTACATTTAGGCGCTTCCTGCGGCATAAAGGGGGGACGAAGGATTACCGAAAACCAAATCCCCTTGCCGGCCGGTGAAAAGAATTTGCGCTCCAAACGCCCCTTGCCACCAGTCTGCTGCTCCGTCACCACAATCGTGCCGTCCAAGGCGCCATCAGCGGCTAGCTGCTTTGCCCAAGTATTGGTGGAATCCAATATTTCCTTAAAATGAATATCACGTCCGATGCAGCGTGTCTTAAGTCCATGCCGGATTTCATTCGGCAGCAGCCTGTCCGGGGTCTCACGAAGAGAATACCCGCTCCGCGAATGGCTAACGATCTCATACCCGTCCTCACGCAATTCGCGAATATGTTTCCATATTGCCGTCCGGGATACACCAAGACGGCTAGCCATCTCTTCCCCGGAAATATACTGCTCACCAGCACGGCGCAAAATATCAAGAATCTCAGTCCGCAATGGAAATCCTCCTTTGCTCCATTTCACACCTGTTCATTATACAACGAAAATAACCATTAAAAAAGACCTTCTGTTACAGAAGGTCTTTCCCGTTTCCACCTTAGCGATCATAATGCGTGACATTGAATTTCGGTTCCGCTTTATCTTCTTTCTCCGCGTCCGTCTTTTCCTCTGCCGCCGGCTCTTTATCGGCTTCGTTTTCCTTATCTGCAGCATCCTCTTCCGTCTGCTGTTCCCCTTCCTCAACCGGAGCTGGGTCGAAGAAAGACCAATCATCCTTCTTCGTCTCAAAGTTCAACGGATCCGTTGCCTTTTTTTCGTCTTCATCGGCAAGCTTGCCAGTCGTCAACAATTCTTCCAGCTGTTTAGCCGTCAAAGTCTCACGCTCGATAAGCGCCTGTGCAATAAGTTCGAGCTTATCGCGGTTTTCCGTGATGAGTACCCGGCAAGCCTCATAGGCTTCTTCCAGATATTTGCGAACTTCCTTATCGATCTCACTGGCAACCTCTTCCGAATAGTTGCGCTCATGGTTGATGTCTCTGCCCAGAAATACCTGATGGTTCTGGCTTTCGCCGTAAGCTACCGGCCCCAGGACATCACTCATGCCGTATTGCATGACCATACCACGGACCATGCGAGTTGCCTGCTGGATATCCTGAGAAGCTCCCGTACTGATTTCCTTCAGTACGATTTCCTCCGCCACACGGCCGCCCATAGCCACCTTGAGTCGATCCAGCAGTTCGGACTTAGTTGCGTAGTTGCGGTCTTCCTTCGGAAGCATCAGCGTATAACCGCCAGCACGGCCACGCGGAATGATAGTAACCTTGTGGACCGGATCTGCATGTTTGAGCAGCATGCCGACGAGGGTATGACCACCTTCATGATAGGCCGTCAGGCGTTTCTCTTCATCATTCATGATATGAGACTTGCGCTCCGGTCCTGCCATTACACGCTCGATAGCCTCTTCGAGTTCCTGCATATAAATCTTTTTCTTATCCCGGCGGGCAGCCAGAAGCGCCGCCTCGTTGACCAGATTGCTGAGATCCGCTCCGGTAAAGCCCGGAGTACGACGAGCAAGGATATCAAGATCAGCATCCTCATCCACCGGTTTTCCCTTGGTATGGACTTTGAGAATAGCCAAGCGGCCGCGTACATCCGGTTTATCAACGACAATCTGCCGGTCGAAACGGCCGGGGCGCAAAAGCGCCGGATCTAAAATATCCGGGCGGTTCGTTGCCGCAATGATGATAATCCCTTCATTAGCAGCAAACCCATCCATCTCAACGAGCAACTGGTTCAGCGTCTGTTCGCGCTCGTCGTGGCCACCGCCGACACCAGCACCACGCTGGCGGCCAACAGCATCAATCTCATCGATAAACACGATGCACGGCGCATTTTTCTTCGCCTGATCGAAAAGATCGCGGACACGCGAAGCACCGACACCAACAAACATCTCCACGAAATCCGAACCAGAAATCGAGAAGAACGGGACTCCGGCCTCACCAGCTACCGCACGTGCCAACAAAGTCTTACCAGTACCTGGAGGGCCAAAGAGCAGGACGCCTTTAGGAATGCGGGCTCCAAGATCATTATATTTCTTCGGATGCTTGAGGAATTCGACAACTTCTTCGAGTTCCTGCTTGGCCTCATCGGCACCAGCAACATCCTTGAAGTTTACCTTAATTTTGTCCGCACCACTCATGCGGGCCCGGCTCTTGCCAAAAGACATGACACGCCCGCCACCGCCTTGCGTCTGCTGCATGATAAAGAACCATACCCCCACCAGCAAGAGAATCGGCAGAACCGACGAGAACATCGTAGACCACCATGGCGGCTCCGGCGGATTCTCAGCGGCAATCTCAACATTCTTGCTGCTGAGCTTCTGATAAAGCTGCGGGTCATTGTTCGGGGCATCCGGCGTGATGGTCGTGAATTCCGTACCATCGGAAAGTTTTCCGCGGATCGTATTCTGAATGATTACGACCTTTGATACTTCACCGTTATCCACTTGTTGCAGGAACTGCGTGTACTCGATTTCCTGCTTGGCTGTGTTCTTTGTTGAAAAATAGTCGATAATGGAAATCGCGACCAAGATAATCAACAGGTAGAACCCTACATTTCGTAGAAACTTATTCAATCCATTGCCCTCCCTTTCCGGGAGCTTTTAAAAGGCTCCTGCGGATTTATTTGTTTGGCATACTCAGGCGTAAATCTCCGGCTTCAAGACACCGATATATGGCAGGTTGCGATATACCTCTGCATAATCCAGGCCGTAGCCAACCAGGAACTCATCTGGTACTTCAAAGCCACAGTAGTCAATATTGACATCTACCACGCGGCGGGATGGCTTCGAAAGCAGCGAACAAAGTTTAACGCTTTTCGGTTTGCGCTCTTTGAAATACTTCATGAGATAATTCATGGTCGTCCCCGAGTCTATTATATCTTCAATAATGATGAGGTGTTTTCCTTCTACATCATAGTCAAGATCTTTTAAAATTTTAACTGTGCCGCTGGTAGACGTACCATTTCCATAGCTTGAAGCAATCATAAAGTCAAAATGAACCG
>CALYVJ010000155.1 GCA_945494195.1 uncultured Selenomonas sp.
GGGAAGTGTTTAGGAGGGAATACTATGTCGAAGGAGATTTCACGTCGTACCTTTATAAAGGGCGCGGCAGCAGCCGGTGTCGTTGTGGCTGCAGGTTCTTACTTCAGCTGGAATGGTAACAATATTCCAGAAAAAGTCAAAAAGGGAGACGTTACCTATGATGTCCTGATCATTGGCAGCGGTGGTGCTGGTATGCGTGCAGCGCTGGCAGCAGCTGAGAACAAGAATCTCAAGGTTGCTGTTATGACGAAGCTCGTACCGACGCGTTCGGCTTCGACGATGGCACAGGGCGGTATGAATGGTGTCACGGCCGTTACTGACACGGCAGATACGGTGGAGTCCCATGTGTTCGATACGATCAAGGGCGGCGACTATCTCTGCGACCAGGATGCGGTTGAATACTTCGCTGAGCGTGCAGGTGCCAACATCTATGAGATGGATTATATGGGTTATCCGTATAACCGTCAGAAGGATGGACACTTCCATCAGCGCAAAATGGGCGGCCATTCGCATGCGCGTGCTTCCTACTTCGAGGACCGTGCTGGCCATGCAATGGTTCACACGCTATTCGAACAGTGCCTGGACAAGGGCATTGATTTCATCTCGGAGTGCCAGATGCTTGAGATCAGCATGGGCGGTGAGAAGAATGACCAGCTCAACGGCGTTATCGCTATGGATATGCGTTCGGGGAATCTCATCGGCATTCCGGCTAAGGCTGTTGTCATTGCGACGGGCGGCTATGGCCGTGTCTATTGGATCCGTACGTCGAATCCGTACAGCTCCACGGGCGATGGTATCGTTGCTGGCATGAATGCGGGTATCCCGTTCAAAGATCCGGAGATGGTACAGTTCCATCCGACGGGCCTTTCGGCTAACGGCGTCCTGCTGTCCGAGTCCAGCCGTGCCGAGGGTGCACAGCTCAAGAACAAGAATGGCGAGCGTTTTATGGCGAAATATGCACCGGAAAAGATGGAGCTGGCAACGCGTGATATTGTAGCGCGTGCTATTGCAACGGAGATCGAGGAGGGCCGTGGTATTGGCGAAGGCATCCATGCCGGCGTCTACATGGATTTTACGGTTATTCCGGCTGAGCGTATCCGCGAGCGTTTGGGGCAGGTTGCTGACCTTTCCAAACGCTTTGCTGGTGTCGACATCACGAAAGAGCCAGTTCCTATTGCACCGACCTGCCATTATTCCATGGGCGGCCTCGAGATGGCTGACTTCCATACGGGTGAGTCCCGCGTACCGGGTATCTATGTTGCTGGTGAGTGCAGCTGCGTGTCCGTACATGGTGCCAACCGCCTTGGTGCAAATTCCCTGTCGGAGGTACTCGTCTTTGGTCATACGGCCGGTGACGGTGCAGCCGCTTACGCAAAAGAGCATAATTACGCTGGCAGCCAGGACAAACTTGCTCAGGATTGCCAGAAATGGAAAGATAAATTCGAAGAAGTCACGAACCGTCCGGAAGGCTGCGGCAAGACCGTACCGGAGATTCGTGATGCCATGGTCAATACGATGTGGTACAAGGCTGGCGTATACCGTCAGGAGGACCAGCTGAACCAGGCTACCCAGGAGCTCAAGGCTCTCGAGGAAGAGTACAAACACTGCTATGTCGGTGACTCCTCCCATGTCTACAACACGGCTTTTGAGCAGTATGTGGAACTCGGCAACCTGCTGCAGATTTCCCATGCTATCGTACAGGGCGCACTGGCTCGTAAAGAGAGCCGCGGTGGTCATTCCCGTCGTGATTATCCGAAACGTGACGACAAGAACTTCCTCAAGCATACGCTTATCTTCAAAGATCAGAAGACGGGCGAATATCGTGCCGAGTATAAAGATGTCGTTATTACGAAATATCAGCCGAAAGAAAGGAAGTATTGATCATGGACGTAAAGCTTAGAATCCATCGCTTCGTTGAAGATAAAAAATGGGTGCAGGATTACACGCTCCCAGTTACGGTTGGCATGACGGTACTTGAGGCACTGACGCAGATCAAAGAGCATCAGGATCCGACCCTTTCGTTTACCTGCTCCTGCCGTTCCTCCATCTGTGGCGCTTGTGCTGTCCGCGTAAATGGCAACGCAGAGCTCGCTTGTGAGATTCTCGTTGAGAACCTCATGAAACGCTATGATACGGATGAGCTCACCATTGAGCCGCTGGGCAACTTCCGCGTTATCCGCGATCTCATTGTGGATTGGGATCCGAAATATGCCCGCATCAAGAAAATCAAACCGACGGTTCATCCCAAAGATGAATTCTCGGCTGAGGAAGGCTGTAAGCAGTCTCCAGAAGATTTCAATAAATACAAGAAACTCGCCGGCTGCATCCTCTGCGGTTCCTGCGTATCTGAGTGCAACAAGAACGCGCTGAATCAGGAAGACTTCCTCGATCCTTTCGTTTTCGTCAAAGCTGCGAAAATCACGCGGGATTCCCGTGATAAGGATCCGAAAGAGCACCTCAAGGTTGTTGTCGATGCCGGCCTCTGGCGCTGCTTCAACTGCCAGGAATGCACGGCAAAATGCCCGAAAGGCCTCGACCCGGCTGGTGCTATCGAGAAACTCAAAGAAGCTACCTTCAAGATGGGCCTCGATGACAACGTCGGTGCCCGTCATGCAAAGGCAATCTATGAGGATATCAGCGAGTCCGGTACGCTGGACGAGTCGAAGCTCAACATCAAATCCGAGGGCTTCTTCGCCGCCGGTCTGCGTGCGCCGATGGCTCTGCGTCTTATGCGCGTTGGCAAGATGAATCCGCTTGACAGCCATCCGGTCAACAAAGAAATCGATACGATCCGCAAAATCGTTAAGAACGCAGAAGCAGCATCGAAGGAGGAGAATTGATTATGAAATACGCATTATTCCCGGGCTGCGTCCTCGAAGGCGCTGCTGCTGAAGCTTATACGTCGCTGAAAAAAGTTTGCGAGAAGCTCGATATTGAAATCGAAGAGATTCCGAACTGGACTTGCTGCGGTGCATCCCATGCCCAGGGCGTTGATGATTTGGCTGCCTTGGCCGTTAATGCGCGCAACATTTCCATTGCCGAGAATATGGGCTGCGATATCATGACGGTTTGCAATACCTGCACGCTACAGCTTCGTACGGCAAAAGCTCGTCTGGATAAGGATGAGAAACTTCGCGAGAAGGTCAACAATATTCTCAAGGAGTCTGGTCATCCGTATGAATACAAGGGCACGAGCCAAGTTACGCATTTCCTTTGGATTCTTGATGATCATCCGGAACTGCTGGATGGCAAGATTGTAAATCCGCTTAATGGGTATAAAGTTGCTGCTTACTATGGCTGCCACATCCTGCGTCCGCAGGAGGTCATGGATCATGGTGACGGCAAACATCCGGAGTATATGGAACGTCTCGTTCGCAAACTCGGTGCAGAGCCGGTTTGGTTCGATGCAAACCGTAAGTGCTGCGGCTTCCATGCACAGCTGGCTGCTGAGCGTGATGTGCTCAAGGCTACTGGCCAGATCGTTGACAGCGCTGACCGCGCTGGCGCCGGTGCGCTGGTTACGCCGTGCCCGCTCTGCCAGATGCAGCTCGATATGTACGAGCCGGAGGGCCGTGAGGCCGTTCATTCCCAGGCACAGGTTCCTATCCTTCACCTGCAGCAGCTTGTTGGTCTGGCTCTGGGCCTGACGAAAGAGGAAGTCGGTTTTAACCGCCACGTCTCTGCACAGGATAAGCTGAAATTGGGCTGATACATTACACGTACCTTTTCCTAAAATTTAGATAAAAACACACATCACAACACGAAGGTGACAGGCTCACAAAGAGTCTGTCACTTTTGTGTTATACTGAAGAAAAATTGCAGGAGGTATTGGGGATGGCACAGATAGTTATCATTGGAGCAGGGCCTGCTGGTGTATCAGCGGCTCTTTATGCACGCCGGGGTGGGGCTGAGGTAGTGGTGATTTCCAGTGGGAAGGATACCGGCAGTTTGACCAAAGCACACAAGATTGAAAATTACTATGGTTTAGCCGAATCTGTAAGCGGAGAAGAATTATTCCAGCGTGGAATCGAGGGAGCCAAACGCATCGGCGTGGATTTTATCGAAGATGATGTGGTGGCTGTGACTTTTGCGGAAGATTTTCATGGTTTTCAAGTGGAAACAAAGCAAAAGAACTTTGATGCGGCCAGCGTTATCCTGGCTGCTGGCGCGGCGCACAAAACCTTACCGATTCCTGGAGTCCGTGAATTTGAGGGCAAAGGTGTCAGTTATTGTGCGATTTGTGATGCGTTTTTCTATCGCCAAAAGAATGTGGCCGTCATTGGTGCTGGAGAATATGCCCTTCATGAGGTTTTGGCCCTTCTGCCCCACGCGGCCCAGGTGACCTTGTTGACCAATGGGGAGGAGCCCGCCTGCCCCTTTCCTGAGTCTGTGGCAATCCGGAAGGATAAGCTTTCCGCTGTAGAAGGTAGCATCAGGGTACAGCAGGTGCGCTTTCCAGATGGCTCGGTGCTGCCCGTGGATGGCGTATTTTTGGCGATGGGCGTTGCCGGCAGTACGGAATTAGCCAGAAAGATGGGGGTAATGTTGGAGGGAAATGCCATCAAGGTGGATGAACATATGGCGACCAATATCCCTGGAATATTTGCAGCTGGTGACTGCACCAGCGGTTTACGGCAGGTGGCAAAAGCCGTCTATCAGGGGGCTGAGGCGGGGCTGGCTGCTTTACGTTTTCTGCGGGAGAAAGACGTGTAACCGGCATTAGACGAACCTTGCATGTTTATGGTAAAATCAATACTAGCTTTTGAATGAAATAACGAATCTTGGGTAATTCTGGAAATGAGGAACGTGCAATGATTAAATTAATTTTGTCGGATATGGATGGTACTCTTTTGGATGAGGCGGGCCGTTTGCCGGCAGAGTTTGATGCAATGATGGAAAAACTTCATGATCGCGGGGTCATGTTTGCGCCGGCCAGCGGCCGCCAGTATCATTCTTTGGTGGACAGCTTCCGGAAATATGCCGACACGTTTCTCTTTGTCAGCGATAATGGCACGATGGTTCGTCAGCACGGCCAGGAGCTTTTCTCGGATGTCATTGAGCGGGATAAGGCACTGGAAATCGTCAATAGCATGAATGATAAACCGGACATCTACAATGTCTTCTGCGGCAAGAAAAAGGTATACCTTCTCAAAGACAAACAGCCGGAAAAATATATGGACGAACTCATGAAATATTTCCGCGAAATCGAATTGGTAGATTGCTTCGAGACAATCCATGATGAGCCCAGCAAGATGTCTTTTTTCACGGCTACGGGGAATGCAGATACGAAAATTATCCCGCTGGTGAAGCACTATACGGAGTCGAT
>CALYVJ010000156.1 GCA_945494195.1 uncultured Selenomonas sp.
TCTTAATTGGTTTAATTTTTATAAATATATCTTTTTTAATATATTCGTTTTCATGTGATGTAACCTCCCTATATGATAATTATATGTGATTTTATTACACAATAAAATATGTGACTTAAAACCTCAAAATGCTTGACAAGTGGTTTTACATCACATATAATACAGATATCATGTGATGTAAAACCACATACACTATTAGGAAGGAGGACTAATAATGGGAAAGTTAAAGGCTCTTCGTCAGGCGCGTAATCTCACGCAAGCGGAGCTGGCCAAGCTGTTAGGCGTTGACCGGACTACTGTTACACAGTGGGAATGCGGTAAAAGTCTACCTCGTGCAAGTAAACTTATCGAGATTGCCAAGATACTGAAGTGCGATGTGGATTCTTTGTTGCGAACATAATGTGATTTTAAATCAACAAGTAAGGAGGAAAAAGAAATTGAGCAAAGAGATTCAGATTTTCAACAACCCTGAGTTCGGCGCAGTAAGAACGATGACCATTGATAAAGAGCCGTGGTTCGTAGGTAAAGATGTTGCTGAGATTTTGGGGTATGCTAAACCATTGAATGCGTTGGCTTCTCACGTCGATACAGATGACTCCCTAAAACAGGGACTCACTGATTCGTTGGGGAGAAAGCAAGATACCATTATTATCAATGAGTCTGGCTTGTACAGCCTTATCTTTTCCAGCAAACTACCAGCGGCGAAGGCATTTAAACACTGGGTGACTTGTGAAGTGCTGCCGCAAATCCGGAAAACGGGTAAGTATGGGCTACCGAAACTTTCGCCGAACCCGCACTACCGCACGCGGATGATCAAGACTGCAGTCAAGGACCTGTCCGAAACCGCGGATGTAATCGCAGAGCTTTTTGGGGTGAAGAAGGGGATGGCCACAGCGGCCGCTATGAAGATGGTGGGGAGCGCTTACGGCATTGATACAGCACCGCTGATGCCGCTGCTCCCGGCAGAGTCTACGCCCAGCTACATGACACCCACCGCCATTGCCAAGCGTTTGGGGATTCTCAACAAGAAGGGCAACCCGGACCCGAAGGAAGTAAACCGCCGCCTGGCAGAAGCAGGTCTGCAGGAACGCCGTGACAAAGAATGGATTTTGACGGACAAAGGCAAAACGTACGGCGAGGCCAAGCCTTACACCAACAACGGACACAGCGGGTATGTCATCAACTGGTACGATACGGTGCTGGAGGTACTGCCTGTGGCGGTAGGAGCGTGAGGAGGAAGGGCAAGCATGATTGATTATGAGAGGGGGCGGAGCAAGGCAACGATTGAGAAAGCCGCAACAATATGTAAAGCACTCGATGTGACTTATACGATTGGTGTGTGAGGCGTTCTAACAATAGTTTATCGAAAATGAGAGAGTTGAAGGCACGTATCGACGTGCGAAGGGGAGGCATAAAATTGTCATTTACATGTGAAGAGACGGTATCAAATCCATATTATCAAGCACGCATTCATGCGGCGGAACGCGATACTGCGTTTGAATCACGGACGTCTGCGGGAGCGATGCTGGGCATCAGTTCCACTAGGCTCTACCAGATCGAGCGGGGGCTGCAGGAACCGCATCGGGATGAACTGCTGGTTATGGCAGATACCTATGAGGCGCCGGAGCTTCTAAGCGTCTACTGTGCAATGATGTGCCCCGTAGGCAAACGGATTCAGGAGCTTCGGGAGAAAGGCAAAGGGGAGGAGAGAGATGGCTGAGAAAGAAAAGCCGTTCATGGTTGCAGCAGAGGTGGCAGAACTTCTCCGCTGCTCCAAGTCTACGGCTTACCGCATCATGCGGCGGGTTAATGATAAAAAAAGAGCGGCCGGGAAGATTGTTATCCACGGCCGTGTGAGTAGACAGGCTTTATATGAGGAGGTTGGGCTGTAATGGACTTACGGAGTCGCATCCAGATTGCGCGTGAGCATCAGTTCTATGAAGGAGTAAAGGACTTCCTGCTCTTCTGTGTGGCAAGTGTCTTAATCCTTGCCAGCATGGGGGCAGGAACCCAATGAGATGGAGCGATTTTACCGAAGATGTGCAGGCCGCAATATTAATTGCCGGGATAGCAGTGATTGCGGTTTGGCTATAAAAAAAGTTCCCTTGCGTTTTAGCGAACGCAAAGGAACAAAAGGAAAATACTTAATGCATTTATAGCATAGCAGAATAGGAGAGAGATTGCAATGCGTATAAACGATAACTGCGAAATGATTATGACGGCGGCCGAGATTGAAGACCGTGCCGCTTGGTTAAAGGTTCGTAATGATAGCATTGGCGGTAGTGAGGCGGCGGCTATCGTGGGGATGAATCCATGGAAGTCTGAATATACGCTTTGGCTGGAAAAGACTGGCCAGGTGCAGCAGGAGGATATTTCCGATTCGGAACCGGTTCACTTCGGCACTATCCTCGAGCAGGTTGTGGCGGATGAGTTCTGCCGCCGGGAGGGGAAGAAGGTCCGTAAGTGTGGCCTCTTCCGCTCGAAGAAGCATCCGTTCATGACGGCCTCCTTTGACCGCCTGTTAGTGGGTGAGGATGCAGGCCTGGAGTGCAAGACCAGCAATGCCTTCAAGCGTGGCGAATGGGACGAGGGAGAAATCCCGCCTAACTACTACGTGCAGTGCCAGCATTACATGATGGTCAGCGGCCTGCCACGTTGGTATATCGCTTGCCTGATCGGCGGTAATCACTTCGTGTCGTGGGTGGTAGAACGTAGCGAGGACGATATTGCCGCGCTGGAAGAGGCTGAGGTCGCCTTTTGGGATAAAGTAGAGCGTCACATTATGCCGTCTGTCGATGGCTCGGATAGTTCCAGCACATCCCTCAAAAAGATGTATAAAGGCGGTCAGACGGAGCCGATTATTCTGCCACAAGAGAGTTTAAAACTGCTTGAGCGATTGGATGAACTTAAGTCGTTAAAGGCTGATGTAGATACACAGACAAAAGATATACAAAACAAGCTTTGCGCCATGCTTGGCGACAATGAAATTGGCATTATTGGTGAGGGCGATGATGCGCGTAAAGTGACATGGAAAACGGTCAGTGGTAGGACGACAATTGATTCGAAACGGTTGAAAAAAGACCTGCCGGATGTGTTTGAAAAATATAGTAAAAAATCGGCTGATTCTCGTCGGTTTAGTGCATAAAACAGGAGGTAATTAAAATGGCAAATGGTACAGTAAAAGGCGGTATGATCCAGAAGGCTCAGTCGGGGAAAGTTGCAGCATCTAACGGTGGCGTATCGAGCATCAAACAGCTCGTTATGCAGATGAAGCCGCAGATTGAAAAAGCGCTGCCTTCGGTGCTTACAGGAGAACGGTTTTCCCGCATGGTCTTGACGGCCATGAGTACGAATCCCCAGCTTACCGAATGCACACCAAATTCCTTCCTTGGGGCGATGATGCAGGCGGCCCAGTTGGGCGTAGAGCCGAATACTCCGCTGGGGCAGGCTTATCTTATCCCGTACCGCAATCATGGACAACTGGAATGCCAGTTCCAGCTGGGCTACAAGGGTCTTATCGATCTGGCATACCGCAGTGGTGAGATTACTAGCATCAGCGCTCACGAGGTCTGTGAGAATGATGATTTCGAGTATGAGCTGGGGCTGAATGAAAAGCTGAGGCATAAACCCGCACTTACGGATCGCGGGGCGGTGATTCTCTATTATGCCGTATTCCGCACGAAAGCGGGCGGCTCTGGATTCGCCGTCATGAGTGTGGAAGATATCAAAAACCACTCCAAGAAATACAGTAAGGCGGCAGGTTCCAGTTATAGCCCATGGTCAACGAATTTCGATGCCATGGCGAAGAAAACAGTCATCAAGCAGGCGCTCAAATATGCACCAATCAAAACGGAATTTGTCCGGGCAGTTTCGACGGATGAAACCATTAAAACCAATATCGCAGAAGATATGGCAGATGAACCGGATGAAACAGTTATTACCGTTGATTCGGAAGAAAATAAAACTGATGATATTCCTGCAAATGTAGATCCAGAAACAGGCGAAATCAAAGAACAGGAAACGTTGTTATAAATAATGTGGCAGGCGGGGAGAAATCCCCGCTTGCGGAAAGGAAAATAAATGGCAGAACGCAGAATGTTTGCAAAAACGATTATCGATAGTGATAATTTTTTGGATATGCCGCCATCAACACAAATGCTTTATTTTCATCTGGCGATGCGGGCGGACGATGATGGATTTATAAATAATCCCAAACGCATTCAGCGTATGGTTGGAGCCACGGATGATGATATGCGGATTTTGCTGGCAAAACAGTTCATCTTGTCTTTTGAGAGCGGTGTTATTGTTATTCGTCATTGGAAAATTCATAACTACATCAGAAAAGACTTATATCATCCAACCGAGTATCAAACGGAACGTAAAAGATTAGTTGCTGCTAATGCGCATAGCCCTTATGAGTTCGCTGATGATGAGGATTCAGCAGTTAACGTAACGGATACGTTACAGATACGTAACGAGACTGTAACGGACACGTTACAAGGCCGTGACGATTCCGTGTCACTAGGTAAGAGTAAGTCTAGAAGTAAGAGTAAGCCTAGAGATAGAGTTAGTAGTAAGTCTAGTAACTCCAATAGTCAGTATAATACTCTAACGCGCGAGGAGAATTTTGGATTGACTCACGAACTGACGGACGAACTGAAGGACATTATCGACTTTTATCAGGAAAACATCGAACTCCTCACACCGTTCAAAGTCGACGTTTTAGAGGGGTATGTCAACGATTATAGCGCTGAGTGGGTTCAGAAGGCTATGCACAAGGTGGCATCTCTAGGGACAGATAAGCGGAATGTGAAATATCTTGGTGGAGTCCTCCGTGGCTGGAAGATGGATAGAGTGCCACGACCTTGGGAGCACCGTAAGAGTGAATCAAGTGACGATGGCCCAGGTTGGCAGGATATGGCTGCAGATTTGCTGGAGGACTTGGAGGGCGATGGGCGTGAACATTGAGGACAAGAAAAAGATCGGCATACTCCTAGCCATGACGCTGCAAATGTATCCCTTTCACCCGATGTACAAAGCCAGCAAAGAGCAGCGTAATCATTTTTTTCGGCTCTATATCGGGGCATTGGATGATTTGACGTATGACGACGTGAATGCGGCGTTAACAAAATGCCTGCGTAATGCGAAGTTCTTCCCCACAGTGGCAGAAATCTATGAGGCTGCTGGCAGCATCAAAAAGACATCGGCGGGAGATGGCGATAAAGATGCAGGGCAAGCGTGGGAAGAAGTCATGCAGTTGGTTCGCAGATGCCATGTCTATAAACC
>CALYVJ010000157.1 GCA_945494195.1 uncultured Selenomonas sp.
GAACAACTGGCTGACCGAACGATGGCTCTGGATGCGCATGATAACATCGCCAAGAGCATCAGCCAAGGACAGCGAAACGATTTTTTCGGATTTTTTCTCCGGCGGTACCGGAATTGTGTTGGTGATAACGAGTTTCTCGATAGGAGATTCATTGATGCGGGAAACTGCTGGATCACTGAGGATTGCATGGGAGCAGGAAGCGAAGATGCGTTTTGCCCCGCGTTTCTCCAGCGCCTTAGCGCCCTCGCAGAGAGAACCAGCCGTATCAACGATATCGTCGATGATGATGGCCGTCTTGCCTTCAACATCACCGATGAGGTTCATGACTTCCGCGCAGCCCGGTTTCGGACGGCGTTTCTCGATGATGGCAATCGGTGCATGGAGGTGATCTGCCAGGATGCGAGCACGAGTAACACCACCGAGATCCGGCGATACGACAACAACATCCTCAAGTTTCTGCTCACGGAAGTAATTGGCAATAACCGGAGCAGCAGCCAGATGATCAACCGGGATATCGAAGAAGCCCTGGATCTGACCAGCATGGAGGTCAACGGTAACGACGCGGGTAACACCTGCCGTAACCATGAGATTTGCAACAAGCTTAGCCGAAATTGGCTCACGGCCGCGCGTCTTGCGGTCCTGACGTGCATAAGCATAATACGGTACTACAGCCGTAACGCTATGCGCGGAAGCGCGTTTGCAGGCATCTGCCATAATCAGAAGTTCCATCAGGTTGTCGTTGACCGGATAAGAAGTCGGCTGAATGATGAAAATGTCCTTGCCACGAATGCTTTCGCTAATCATGACCTGCGTCTCACCGTTGTTGAAATGACCGACATATGCATCGCAGAGATTGACGCCGATATGATCAGCGATTTCTTTTGCCAGTTCCGGATTTGCGTTACCGGTAAGGATGCATAAGTTTCCAGTGTCTAAAGCCATTTTGTAAAAATCCTCCAAATCGTTCTACTAGTAGTTTCTTCTCCTGAGTGAGCAAAGTCACCCTTTATACAACAGTATAGCACTGTTTGTACCAAAATAACATAAAGCTTTACTTTGTTTTAAAAAAATTATTAAGGATTAACGATCGCGTTTATCGACCCAGCCCTCGATATTCTTCTGGCGAGCGCGGGCAATTGCCAGCGTATTGCTTGGAACCGTCTTGGTGATCGTGGAGCCTGCCCCTACATAGGCACCATCTTCCACCTCAACCGGTGCGACGAGGTTCGAGTTGCAGCCGATGAATGCATCGTTGCCGATTTTCGTGCGGAATTTCGTCTTGCCATCGTAATTGACCGTAATGGTACCGCAGCCCATGTTGCAGCCCGCCCCCATATCGGTATCGCCAATATAGGAAAGATGCGGCAGTTTGGAGCCTTTGCCAACGGTGGAATTCTTGACTTCGACGAAGTTGCCGATCTTGACGCCTTCCGCCAGATGAGTATCCGGGCGAATATGGGTGAACTGGCCCAAAATAACCCCGTCTTCCAATTCGCAGTCATGAGCATAGGTGAACTGGCCCGTCACATGGTTGCCCGCCTTGACATTCTGGAAGCGGATGCTCGGTCCGATTTCGCATTCCTCACCGATTACCGTATTGCCCTCAAGCCAAGTCATCGGATAGATCACCGTATCGCGGCCAACTTTGACATCAGCATCCACATAGGTCGTATCCGGATCCATAAGCGTTACCCCCTCCGCCATGAGTTCCTCATTCTTGCGGCGGCGCAGGATTTTCTCTGCACCGGCCAGCTGCTGGCGGGAATTGATGCCCAGCGTAGACTCGTAATCGTCCGCAGCTACTGCCCAGATCTTTTCCCCCTGTTTCTGCAGGATTTCCAAAACATCCGGCAAATAATATTCGCCCTGCGCGTTATCGTTGGTAACTTTCTTCAGGGACTCAAACAGTGCCTTGGCCTCAAAGCAATAAATCCCAGAGTTGACCTCTTTTACCTGACGCTCTTCTTCCGTGGCATCTTTATGCTCTACAATCTTCTGGACCGAACCGTCAGCCGTGCGGATGATGCGTCCATAGCCCGTAGCATCCGGCATGATTGCCGTCAGTACCGTAGCCTTTGCCTTAGCCTCAACATGGGAATCGAAAAGTTTCTTCAAGAGGTCGCCCGTCAAAAGCGGCGTATCTCCGCAGAGGACCATGACCGTTCCCGTCTCATCTTTCAGCAGATCTGCCGTCTGCATAACGGCATGGCCCGTCCCCAGCTGCTCTTTCTGCTGGGCAAATTCCGCCTGGTCACCGATGGCCTCGCGAACCATATCGCCACCGAATCCCGTTACCACGATGTTGCGCTTGGCACCAGCAGCTTTAGCCGCATCGATGACATGCTGTACCATGGATTTGCCAGCAGCCTTGTGCAGGACTTTCGGCAATTTGGATTTCATACGGGTACCTTTACCGGCAGCCAGAATAACTGTTACTAAATCAGACATGCTTACAATACTCCTTTATGCGTCTGAGGTTTACGCCTCAGCTTTTTTCTTTTTCGATTTGGCTTTGGACTCATTCTTCTTTTTCATGGCCTCCACTGCCTGAAGAAGGGTCTTTTCGGAATTTTCCATGTGCCGTTCCGCCGCCTTGCTGGCAGCCTTGCGGTCTCCCTGGGCAATTGCCTCCACAATCAGGCGATGCTCCTCTAACGTCGCTTCCAAACGTCCTGGATAGGACATGGACAGAGTACGGAAGCGAGTCAGCTGGTCGCGCAGGTTGGAGATAATCCCTACCAAACGGTTATTGCGGGCCGCATGGTACATGGTATCATGGAACTCAATATCTGTCTCGACAATCTTTTCCATGTTTCCTTCCTTGATATAGCCGCCAATCATGACCAGCAAGCGTTGCAAATGCTCCAGCTCTTCATCGGTGATATGGTCCGCAGCCAGCCCATTGGAAAGGGATTCCAGGGCCGTACGAATCTCAAAGATTTCATTGATATCACGGATAGACATGTTAGCCACATAAGTACCGCGGCGCGGCATCATGACTACATAGCCCTCCAATTCCAGCTTGCGGATAGCCTCTCGCACCGGCGTACGGCTTACTCCTAATTCCTCGGCGAGCTGTATCTCCATGATGCGCTCACCGGGTTTCAAAATCCCCGTGCGAATTGCCTCCCGCAGGGATTCACATACAACCTCTCGCAGCGGCTGATAGCTGTCAAGCTTAATGGGAGCTAATCTGTTGTCCATTTACGATTCCCTCAATTCTGGTTTTGATACTGTTAGGATTTTTTCGTCATACCCACCGTACGCGTTACAAATACGCTGGCGTCGGTATTTTCCCGCAGGAATGCGGCTATTTTCTCAGCTGATGCCTTGCTTTCCGCCAAGCCAAAGACGGTGGGGCCACTGCCGGACATCATGCTGGCCAGTGCTCCCTGTTCCATCATCATCTGCTTGTATTCAGAAATTACATCATACTTATTAATAGTAACACTTTCCAGCACATTGCACAACAATCCGGCTATGGCTTTTCGGTCGCCACGGGCAATTTCCTGCTGGATTTGCTCGTTGTCTGGATGCTTCTCCGCACCCTTCTCATCGTAATTCGTATAAGCCCATGCCGTCGAAACCGAAATACGCGGTTTTGCCAGCACCACCCAGGTATCCGGCATATCCGCCAGGCGTTTAAGGACCTCACCGCGGCCAGTGGACAACATGGTCCCTCCCATCAAGCAGAAGGGAATGTCCGAACCAAGACGTGCCCCCAGACGGCAAAGACTTTCATCGGAAAGATTCAATTCATAGAGTGCGTTCATGCCGCGCAATACTGCCGCCGCATCAGCACTCCCGCCAGCCAGTCCGGCAGCCACGGGAATCCGCTTGGTCAGCTTCATCGCCACGCCCCCCTCCAGGCCATACTCCTCTTTTATGAGTTTTGCTGCCCGCCAAGCCAGATTTTTTTCATCCGCCCGCAGCCAGGGAACGTTAATAGACAGGGTGATGTCTCCCGCTGTCTTTTCCATCGCTATCGTGTCATGGAGGGAAATTGCCTGCATGACCATGGCTACCTCATGATAACCATCCGGCCGTTTGCCGAGGATATCGAGTGTCAGGTTTATTTTCGCATTTCCATCAACTTGAATCACCATAGACACATCCTTTCGAAATCTTTATCTATATTAGGATAGCAATATTTCCCCATGGGTTCAAGTATTTCCATGGATTCTGTTGCACATTTCCAAGTTTTGCAGGATAATAGGATTAGAATACTGTAAAATCGAGGTAAATCCAATGAAAAAACAAACATCAATCGGTTATTTTACCGCCCTTGCCGTTTTGTTGGCGTTTGCCATGAGTGCCTACTGGTTTTCCAGCGGTGAGCCGAAGGAAACCTGTATCAATATCTTCCTTTCGATCTTGATTGCTGGGCTGCCCATTCCCCTTTGGCTTGCCAAAGCGCTTCCCTTTGCCCGCGGTACTGCCCAAGCAAAGAAAATGAACATCGAACTGGAATCACCGGACATACTGACTACCCTTGATAAAATCAACGTCTTAGCTGTCTCCAAAGGCGGTATCGTCACCGAGGGCAAGCCCTATGTAGCCGGCATCGTTCCTGCGGGCCTTAGCCAGGGAACGCTGTTAGGGCTGGCGGCTTCAGCAGAACGCGAAGCCAAGCATCCCTTCGGCCAGGCTATCTATCAGGCAGCCATTGCCCGGCAGGCCCGCCTGCAACCCCTTTCCGCGTCCAATGAGATTCCCGGCTGCGGCATGGAAGCACTGATTAACCGGGCCCCAGTCCGCGTCGGAAAGGCGGACTGGCTACTGGAAGAAGGGGTCGATATCGGCGCTGATCTCTTAACCCGGGCCGACCAGATTGCCCAGCGGGGCCAATCCACCGTATTTGTGGCCAACGGAAAATACTGCCGTGGCATCATCGTGCTGGACGACAACATTCCCCAGGAAACTGCCGAAGCATTCAACCAGCTGCAGCAAAAGGGTGTCCAGGTTGTCATGCTGTCCGGGGACAGCCGGCGGACCGCCAATGCCATCAGCAAACAAGCCGGCATTGATGCCGCCCGTTCCGAACTCACCGATCAGGGCAAAGCCCGGGAAATAAAACTGCTGCAAACCCATGGCTGCACCGTCGCCATGATTGGCAACGGCATCCGCGATGAAGCCGCTATGGCCGAAGCAGACCTGCGCATCCATCTCGGCCCCGTACCAGCAAAAACCGGCGATGCCGCTCACGATATCGACCTGCCCGAAAACAGTTCGATTGTTCTAAAAAACAACAATCTCAGCGATTTCCTCCACTTA
>CALYVJ010000158.1 GCA_945494195.1 uncultured Selenomonas sp.
AGCCTACCAAATAAAAAACGTACTAGGAACGTACTAAATATTTTTAAAACATCTCATTTCGCGCGTACCACAATATATTATATGTACTTTTTAACAGTGTATTGCAAGGCAATACACTATTGCGGTATACTAATAAGGTTACAAGTTTTCTTTTATTGGAGTGAACCTTTCGATGATTGGATTTTTGCGGGGGCAGGTGGCGGCGCTCAAGGCTGACTATTGTTTGCTCGATGTGAATGGCGTAGGGTATCGAGTCTTTGTGGCTGGGTCTACGCGGAATAAGTTGCGGTTAAACGAAGAGACGCAGCTTTTTACCTATATGAATGTCTATCAGGATGGCTTTACGCTTTATGGGTTTGCCAGTGAGGATGAGTACGATATTTTCCAGCTGCTGATTGGCGTGTCGGGCATTGGCCCGAAGGTGGCACTGGGGATTCTGTCGTCGATTACGGTGGAGGGCCTTTGCAAGGCAATCCAGAATAAGCAGGCTACGGTGCTGACGAAGCTGCCAGGTATCGGCAAGAAGTCGGCAGAGCGCTTGATTCTGGAGCTTAAAGATAAGGTCGGCTTTGCCACCAGTGATGCAGAGGAAATCTTGTCGCTGGATATGGAGGGGCCTGTTGGCGATGATATCATCAGCGAGGCGCAGGCGGCACTTATGGCGCTGGGGTATAGCCAGGCAGAGATTGCGCCGGTTCTGAAAAGAGCGACGAAGTGCAAGACGACGGAGGAAATCATCAAACTGGCACTCAAGCAGCTGAATAAATTCTAAAAGGGGGGCTGAGGCTTGGCAGAAGAAGATTTTTATAATATGGATATTGACGATGGCCGCATCGTGGCGATGGATGAACAGCGTGCCGATAATTGGCAGTACAGCCTCCGCCCGCGTAAGCTGAGTGAGTATATCGGCCAGGACAAGGCCAAGAAGAACCTCGATATCTTCATCAAGGCGGCGATGAACCGCGGTGATGCACTCGATCATGTGCTGTTATACGGCCCACCGGGCCTTGGCAAGACAACGCTTGCGGGCATCATCGCCAATGAGATGGGCGTGAATTTCCGCCAGACGTCGGGGCCGGCAATCGAGCGGCAGGGCGATTTGGCGGCGCTTTTGACGAATCTGCAGGAGCACGATGTGCTCTTTATCGATGAGATCCACCGCTTGTCGCGCAGTGTCGAGGAGGTTCTCTATTCGGCGATGGAGGATTTCGCGCTCGATATCATCATCGGCAAGGGGCCAAGTGCCCGCTCGATTCGTCTCGACATTGCGCCGTTCACGCTGATCGGTGCGACGACGAAGGCGGGGTCACTGGCGGCTCCGCTGCGTGATCGCTTTGGCATCATTTCGCGGCTCGAATATTATACGCCCGAGGCACTCGTAAACATCATCAAGCGCGCGGCGGAGATCTTGGAAATCCCCATCGAGGAGCGCGGTGCCTTGGAGATTGCGCGCCGTTCGCGCGGGACGCCGCGTATCGCCAACCGCCTGCTGAAACGCGTGCGCGATGTGGCGCAGTACGAGGGGCAGGATGTCATCACGGACGAGCTGGCGGATAAGGCTTTGTCGCTGCTCGAAGTCGATAAGGCTGGCCTTGACCATACGGACCGGCGCATGCTGTCGACGATGATCAAGAAATTTGGCGGCGGTCCGGTGGGGCTTGATACGTTGGCAGCGGCTATCAGCGAGAGCACGGATACGATTGAGGATGTCTATGAGCCGTTCCTTATCCAGCTCGGCTTTGTCAACCGTACGCCGCGGGGTCGCGTGGTCACGCGGGCTGGCTATGAGCATATGGGCATAGCCTATCCGGAATAAGGGAGAGAAACGATGAAACTGCTTTTACATATGTGCTGTGGGCCCTGTTCGTGCTATCCGGTCAAGAAACTGCGCGAAGATGGCATCGAGCCGGTGGGGTATTTCTTCAATCCGAATATCCATCCCTATACGGAGTGGGATAACCGGCTCAAGACAGCTAAGGAATTTGCCGAGAAGGTCAAGATGGAATTCCATGCCGATGAGAACTATCGGCTGCGGGACTTCTTGAAAAAGGCGCTGCCAGCAGAGGCGCTGCCCAATGGCCGCTGCACGATGTGCTACACCTGGCGGCTCGAGGAGGCGGCACGCTTTGCGGCGGAAAATGGCTTTGATGCGTTTACGTCGACGCTTTTTTACAGTATCTACCAGCAGCATGACCTGATGAAGCGCACGGCGGAGCGTTTTGCTGCGCAGTATGGTGTGCAGTTCTATTATGAGGATTTCCGCCCGGGTTGGCAGGAGGGCATCGACATCAGCCATGAGCTGGAACTTTACCGACAGCCCTACTGCGGCTGCATCTTCAGCGAAGAGGAGCGTTACAGCAAGGCGATCCGCAAGCAGCGGCGCAAGGAGAACAAGGCTAAGAAAAGGGCCCGGCTTGAGGCAGAAGCTCGCAAGGAAAAGGAGCAGGAAAATGAGAATTAACGATACGTTTCTTCGCTATTTGTTTCGTCAATTTTTGCTTATACTACTGGCTGTTTTTTTGCTTGGCGGTTTTATACCGGTAGCTGAAGCTGCTTGGCAGCCGGAATTGTTGGTGGGACTGCAAAAGGGGGCAACGTCGGTACAGCTTTCTTCCGATTCGGCTATCGTTATCCGCGATGTTACCTCGGGGAAAATACTGGCGAGAAAATCGGCAGGGGCGAGTTTGCCTGTTACCTTGAATCAGGGAGCTTTCCTAGTGGCTGGCATAAAGCTGACAGCTGGTACGGCGGGAATTGATTTTATTGTCGAGGATGAACGCCAGCTGGCCGCGCAAATCAGCCGCATTGATGGCAAGGCTTACCGCGGAGCTGTGCGCCTGTTGCCGGTGGGAAATGGCTTTACCATCATCAACCGCGTGACTACTGAGGAGTATTTAAAGGGCGTAGTGCCGGAGGAGATGCCGCCGGAGTGGAATATGGAGGCCGTCAAAGCACAGGCTATTGCCGCTCGGTGCTTTGCCCTCAGCCATCGGAAACGTCATAGCAAGGATGGGTATGATCTTTGTGCGACGACCCATTGCCAGCAGTATCAAGGCGTCCGGGCTGAGCGGGCCCGCAGCTCCGCGGCCATCAAGGAAACCCATGGTGAAGTACTTATCTTTGCGGGTAGGCCTATTGAGGCCCTTTTCCATACGGATTCCGGTGGCATGACGGAAAATAGTGAAGACGTATGGGGAAGCAGGATTCCCTATTTGCGGTCAGCAAAGGAATTGCATGCTCAGTCCTATCCTTGGGATAAGAATATTTCTGCCGAACAGTTTACGGCAGTTTTGGCCAAGCACGGCAAGAATATCGGTACGTTAAAATCCTTGGTTCTGCCCCCCATTTCCTTTGGCAAGACAGTGGCGGGCAGAACGTCAGCTGGACGTGCCGCCCAGGTGCGTTTTACCGGCACTAAGGGTACTGCGGTGGTCAGCGGCAATGACCTTCGGAGTTGGCTTGGCCTCAAGAGTACCCTGTTTGAAATGACGTATAAGGGCAATGTAGTGATGATTCATGGCTATGGCTGGGGGCATGGCTTAGGCCTTTCCCAGTGGGGAGCCAAAGCGCTGGGAGATGGGGAGGGCTATAAGTATCCGGCGAGTCTTGGTCATTATTATCAAGGTACCGACTTAAAAAATTTGTATTAAGATAGATTGAAGGAAAAAGGTTATGTTATTACTTTCAGATTTTGATTATGATTTACCAGAAGAGCGCATTGCGCAGGTTCCTATCGAGCCTCGCAATGCTTCTCGGCTGATGGTGCTGGATCCGGTGGAAAAGACCATCGATCACCGTCATTTTTATGACCTCAAGGAATATCTTGAGCCGGGGGATACGCTGATCTTTAACGATACCCGCGTTATGCCGGCCCGCCTTATCGGTCATCGTGACCAGACGGGCGGCAAGGTCGAGGTATTCCTGCTGCGCCGTCTCGACGCCACGCATTGGGAGACGCTGGTAAAGCCGGGCAAAAAGGCCAAGCCGGGCAATGTCATCAATTTCAGTGACGAGCTTTCGTGCACCGTTACGGATCATACGGATTTTGGCGGCCGAATCGTCGAATTCAAATTCGATGGCGTATTCGAGGAAATCCTAGACCGTCTCGGTGAGACGCCGCTGCCGCCGTATATCCATGAGAAACTCGAGGATAAGGAGCGCTATCAGACGGTCTACAACCGGGAGGAAGGTTCGGCCGCTGCGCCGACGGCTGGCCTGCACTTCACCAAGGAGCAGATGCAGGAGCTCAAGGATATGGGCGTAAATCTCGGCTTTGTCACGCTGCATGTGGGCCTTGGTACGTTCCGTCCGGTAAACTGCGAGGACATCCAGAAGCATGATATGCATAAGGAGTTTTACCGCATCTCGGATGAGACGGCCAAGCTCATCATGGATACGAAAAAGGCTGGCCACCGCGTCATCGCGGTGGGCACCACGAGCATCCGCACGCTGGAATCTGCGGCAGACGGCAAAAATGAAATCAGCGGCAAGAGCGGTTGGACTCAGATTTTCATCTATCCGGGCTATGATTTCAAGATCATCGATGGCATCGTGACGAATTTCCATCTGCCGAAATCCACGCTGATCATGCTCATCAGCGCCTTCGGCGGCCGCAAGTTCATCCTCGATGCCTATAAGAAGGCCGTGGAGATGAAATAGCGGTTCTTCAGCTTTGGCGATGCCATGTTCCTGCGAGTACAGCAGCCAAAAGAAGAAAGAGACAAAGAGCTCTTCGAGCTTGAAGCCAGCCATTAACAGAATACGGCAGAGGAATAATCCATATATACACAAAGCCCCTGGTATTTGGCCAAGGGCTTTGTGTATTTTCCATGAAGTGATGTATGGACTGATCCATGCGGTTGAAGCACTGGCCAAAGGGGAGGATTATTATTATCGGATATCTTTAGGGATATGTAATCTTTAGGGATATATAATATGAAAGAAGGCCGTGATTGGAGCAAAATCCTATTATATGGCATTTTGAATGTTGAGGATGAATTGAAAAAATATCCCTAAGCGCTGAAAAGACTTTCAATCGAACAGAGAAATTACCTGATGGGTATCCTAAGAGAGATAAAGGCTGAATATGAGCTAATCT
Organism: uncultured Selenomonas sp.; assembly: GCA_945494195.1. GTDB lineage: Bacteria > Bacillota > Negativicutes > Selenomonadales > Selenomonadaceae > Selenomonas_A. The sequence goes on from CALYVJ010000158.1 coordinate 5,099, forward strand.
TTGGCGAAAGGATTGCCTGGATACTTAGAGAAGCAAATGGCGAAGATTTTTAGAAAGAGCTGGTGAATATGGAAAAGATAAAATTCAAGTATTATCCGAATCTGTATGACAACGATGTGATAGCTCATGCGGAGG
>CALYVJ010000159.1 GCA_945494195.1 uncultured Selenomonas sp.
CAAGCTGATTTATCAAGGCATACGGGATGTTTTCCGTGTGCGAAGTTTGAGTTATGGTATTTTTCAACCCCCGTTTCATCCCTGTACGCGCAATCCAGGTCAGTTTCTCTTTTGCCTTTGCACCATCCAATACCCATTGGCCTTGCCCTCGGCTGTCAGCCGCCCCAACAGAAACTTCCAGTTTTTTCCACGTCACGTCTTCCAGCAGCCGGACCAATTCCCTGGTGTCCATCCTGGTACCAGAGCTCAGATTGTAACTCGCATTGACCTCAGCGGTCAATAGCGCAGCATAGATACCTTCCGCCACATCCCCGGCATAAACAAAATCGTAGGATTTGCCCTCTCCATAAATCGTTATCCCATCGCCGGCCATGATTTTTTTTATAAACGAACCAACGATCCCGCCTTCCCCCGCATCACGCTGGCGTTCCCCATATACATCCGCCAAACGCAGGATAATGTAATTGAGTCCATAGAGACGCTGATACATAATCAGATACTCTTCCACGGTCTTTTTGCTAAGACCATAAAACGAGCAGGGTGCCAGTTCCTGTGTCTCACGAATCGGCTGCTCATTTTCCGGCACCATTCCATATACGGCCGAAGCAGACGAAAAGACAACCCGCTGCACATCACTTTTGCGGGCTGCCTCCAAAATATTGACGGTTCCCATTATGTTTTCCATCGCATCAAAGGATGGATCAGCCAATGAATCCTCGACTGTGGTCTGGGCCGCCAGATGTACAATCCTGTCAAAGCGTGCCTTCATAATGCGCGGGATTACCGCAGCTGACCGGACATCCATTTCCCACGCTTCACAATCGGCCGGCACGTTATCAAAATCACCGGTGCTGGCATTATCGAGCACCGTTACCGCATGTCCCTCTGCCAGCAGCCGGCGCACAACATGCGAACCAATAAATCCAGCTCCACCTGTTACCAAAACCCTCATAACAGATTCCCCTCTTTATCCCCTGAAACCTCAGCGCAATTCTCCCAAATGCGCGGTACTGTTCAGCAGTTCAACCGTAGGATTTCCCTCGGCATCATAACGCACGATATTTACCGCTGTATTGAACTGGCGGATACTCCAAAGATACTGAAGTGGCATATGAAGTGCTGCTGTCAGCATGGTACGCAGGACAGCACCGTGTGCTGCAACCATGATCGTCTGCCCTTCATGTTTCTGAATCAGCTCCTGCAGACGAGACATGGCACGTTGTTGAACCTCGGGAAAGGACTCGCCATGGGGGATGTCAAGAATATCCGGATGCGCCAGAAAATTCTCCATGGCATCCGGCCATGAGGCAACAATTTGCTCGTAGGTAAGACCTTCCCAATCCCCAAAGCTCAACTCGCGAAAAGCAGGCTCCAAATTCACCCCAAGCCCGAAACGCTTGGCCACCGTCTCAGCCGTAACCCGCGCACGAATAAGGTCACTTGCATAGATTGCATCGATATGTTCCACCGGGAAATTTGCCGCTAATTTTTCTGCCTGCTCAATTCCTGCTGCCGATAAGGCCACATCCGACTGACCTTGATATCGGCCGCTGACATTCCACTCCGTCTGTCCATGACGGACAAAAACCACTTTAACCATGAATTACAATTCCTCCAATGCTGCCAGCAGCTGCTCGTTTTCAGCTGGCTGGCGAACGGCGATACGCACGTAGCTCTCGCCATCTAATCCTAGATAATTGGCACAATCTCTTACCAAAATCCCCTTCTCACGAAGTTTTTGCGTAAACTCACCGCTCTTTAATCCCGTGCCACGGATATCCAACAGCATAAAATTGACACTTGGCCGATATGCACGAATCCCCTTTATTCCATTAATCCGTTCGTAGAAACGCTGCATTTCCTCCGCGATGAACTTTTTGCTCTGCTGCTGGTATTCCATATCGTTCAGCGCTGCCACACCAGCCTTCTGGGCCAGCAAATTGACATTCCAGACATCTTTGCCCGCATTAAGCCGTTTGGCAAGCTCGGAACATGCCGTGCCAAACCCCAGCCGCAACCCCGGCAGCGCATAAAACTTCGTCATAGACTGGATCACGAAGAGATTCGGATATTCCGTTACCAAATCGCGCACCGTGTAACGGCTGTCATAGGGCAGAAAATCCAAGAAGGATTCATCAACTACCAGCCACTGGTGCCCCCCTCGCATCTCCTCCAGCAAATGAACCAGCTCATTGCGTGTAATGAGCGTCCCCGTGGGATTATTCGGATTTCCCAAAATGATACAGTCCGCCACCGCCAACGCTCCCATAAAGGAATCCCAATCCATACGGAAATCATCATCCGGATCTATCTGGAAACAATTTACCTTGGCACGGGCCGCCAATGCGGCCCGTTCGTATTCACTGAACGACGGAACCGGCAACAAGACATTGCGCGGGCGCACAATCTGCAAGAAAAGATAAAAAAGCTCAGCGGCGCCATTTCCCAGCACCAATTCTTCCACCGGAACATTGTACGATTCCGAAATGGCATTTTTCAATTCGATGGCATCAGGATCCGGATAGTGGATGACTTCATGAACCGCTAACGAAATGGCCTGATAGACCGCCGGAGACAGCCCCTGCGGATTCACATTCGCCGAAAAATCCAGCCATGCTTTGCCATTTTCCCGTGCGGTATGAACGTTGCCACCATGCTCAAACTTTTTCATCATAATCACTCTCTTTCCTTTTTTCCCAGCTTCCATGCCAGACAATAATCTACGAATGATTTCGCTGCCTCCGGGCAGCCAGCAAAATGAAGATGAAGATAACTGCCAAGAACATTTTCATACTGCTGCCCCGCTCCATAAGTCACGTTATTGCGAAGCTTGGTAAAAGAAAATGGCCTTTTCTTGCCAGCCATGTCCTGCTCTACCGAAAAATGGAATTCATGGCCGTGAAGCCTTGTCCCTTGATGGCCTAAGAGAGCATCCTGCGTGAGAACGGCCTCCACGTAACCCACCATCTGCAATTTCTTGGTCATGACCGCCCTGCCAGGAAACACCCCCGCCATCGCATGAACTGCACCGGCAAAATCCTGCAAACTGTCCATCAGATACATATACCCGCCACATTCTGCATAAATTGGCATGCCAGCTGCGGCCTTTTCCCGAATTTCCTGCCGCAAAGCTTGGTTAGCTGCCAGCTGCGCCGCAAACATCTCAGGAAAGCCGCCACCGATAAACAATCCATCCACAGCGGGAAGGCTGTTATCCCGAAGCGGACTGAAGGAGACCAGTTCTGCGCCCAAGCGGTTTAAAACCTTCAAGCTTGTGGGATAGTAAAAAGAAAAGGCTTCATCCTGCGCTACGCCAATGCGGCATACCGTCGGCCTCTGCTCATCCCCAGAAAAAAGTTTCTGGACATTCAATGGATTTGCACTTTCCGCCAGCCGGAGCAATGCTTCAAGATCCAGCTGACGGCCCACCGCCTGTCCCATCCTACAAACTACCTGCTGTTCCTCATTTTCCTGTACGGGTAAAAGCCCCAAATGACGCTCCGGTAACTTCAATTCCTCATTCCGCCGCAGTGCACCGTAAACTTTGATACCGATTGCCGTCATTGCTTCACGAATCATCGTTTCATGGGTATCAGACCCTAGGCGGTTCAAGATGACCCCTGCCAACTGCACCGTTTGGTCATATTCTCTAAATCCTTGGGCGATGGCCGCTGCCGATGCTCCCATGGATTTTGCATCAATGACCAAAAGTACTGGCGCATCTAGGAGCTTTGCCACCGCTGCCGTAGAACTTACGCCCTTCCTTCCGCCATCGTATAGCCCCATAACGCCCTCTACCACAGCGATATCGGCACCTTCACAAGCGGCGGCAAAAATTGCCGGCACAGTCTGCTCCGGTGTGAGCCAGGTATCCAGATTATGGGCAGCCCGGCCACTGGCTAGTTTATGATACCCCGGATCGATGTAGTCCGGACCAACTTTAAAGGACTGAACCTTCAGGCCGCGTTCCCTAAGTGCCGCCAGAAGCCCGGTAACGATTGTCGTCTTCCCCGACCCCGACTGGGTTGCACCAATGACAATCCGCGGGATGGAATACTGTTTTGCGTACTGCAACGAAACACCTCTTCTGTTAGGATACTTTGATTATCTAAAAAGTTCTACAAACTCTTCACATTTTCCTTCTGCCACCTGAACACCACCGCTCTGCAACCGTGTCTGCATGATCAGTGCCAAGCGAGGAAAACGATGGCGAATCTCCCTTGTCGCCAGCTGCAGGGACTCGTCAGGGAACTTCTCCGGCCAAAGCACCCCTATCACCGTACCACTATGGGCGATATTTATGCCTAGAGCCCCTTGTTCCCTGACAAAAGCCAGCAATTCCTCCAAACCTTCTTTATACAAAAGGGACTGATTATTCCGGGCACTCACCACCGCCGCCTCAGCCAGCAGCCTCTCATCCTTCGCCTGCCAGCCCTTTTCGAATAAAGCCAGCGCCTCTGCCGAACGATTTTCCCCGCCTTCATCCTTCGCCTGTTCATGATAGCAAAGCGTATCGATGACACCGCCAGTATCGAAAACGGAAATACGAAAAGCCGGCAAGCCTTGATAGCTCGCCAGCCAATCGCCATTCATATGATTGATGCAAACCACCTGCGGATAAAAGACCCCATCCGTCGGCTCGATACTGGCTGCTATGCGCATGATTTCTTCCGGATACGTACGATAGTCAAAGGCCAATGCCACCGCAGCTACCGTTGCAGCAATATCCGCACTGGAAGAAGCCATTCCCTTCCCCCGTGGCAGACTGGATTCTAAACAAAGCCCCCAAGGAAGCTCCTCCTTCCCCAGGCTCGTCATGGTCTGTTTCAATGCCATCGCCGATTTTCGTCCTAATCCATGAAGCCCCGATAACCCATCGGAAATCCGGACCGTTGTATAGCTTCCCCCCGGGCAGGTGACCAGAAAAGGGTTCCCTGCTTTCATCCCCTGCAGGAGTTCCCCACAAGAGCCGGGAACGCGAACCGTCAATTCCATACCTTACGCTCCTAAACAGCTGCTTTTTCAGCGCCACAAAATATGCAGACCCCCAGGAATCCAGGAAGTCACGAGAAATACTACCAGTACCATCGTCTCCGTGAGGGTTTCCACCGCTCCATACGTATCTCCGGTCAAACCACCAAGCTTATTGGTCAGCCATGCCCCCAACAGCCAGGCAAACCCCAGTCCAACGGCCAAAGCCGCAATAGCCGCCTGTCCCCAGG
>CALYVJ010000160.1 GCA_945494195.1 uncultured Selenomonas sp.
TTCAAGCTGATTTATCAAGGCATACGGGATGTTTTCCGTGTGCGAAGTTTGAGAAAAATAAGTCAAACTGCTTAGCGATTACAGCCGAAACCAGCATCGTCGCCCCCATAGCCAACATCCAGCGCTTTCCCTTGAGGTCCTGTTTGCGGTAATAGCTATAAAAGATTCCAAGCATAAACAAAAAGGCCACTACATCAAAGGGACGAAGATTAGTAAAGGCAACTAGATAGAGAAAAGTCGTGCTCTCACCGAGCAAATGATTGAAAAAGAAGAACACGCCTTTATCCAATTCAAACCAAAAACCGCTGTTTCCTGGCAAGTACCAGCTCAGGAACAAAGCGATACCGATGGCATTCAAGATAAAAATTCTTTTTAGATGATTCATACGATTCCCTCCTATAAGCATATGATAATACCATAGCTTTTCGGACATTTCAAGTACATGAGTTCCACGCTCGTCTTGATAGAACTTGTATTCTATTCTTTTTTCTGTTAAGATTGAAAGCAACGAAAAGAAAGGAGTCGTACCGTATGACAGGCCCTTCGTATTTTGTCGCTATCGACCTCAAATCCTTCTACGCTTCTGTGGAATGTCACGACCGGGAGCTGGACCCGCTCGATACCAACCTCGTCGTTGCCGACGCATCACGAACCAATAAAACCATCTGTCTGGCCGTATCGCCATCACTAAAAGCCTACGGGATTCCTGGGCGAGCCCGACTCTTTGAAGTCGTTCAAGCGGTAGCGCAAGCCAATCAAAAGCGCCTGGCTTTTGCCCCTAAACACCGCTTCTGTGGAAAGTCCGCCCAGGCCAGCGAACTGGCCGCCCACCCAGGACTGGCCATCGGCTATCACACCGCAGTACCACGCATGGCCCGCTACTTGGAAGTCAGTACCAAAATCTATCAAATCTATCTGCGCTATATCGCCCCAGAAGACATCCATATCTATTCCATCGACGAAGTATTTTTAGATGTCACCCATTACCTTAAGACCTACCAGCTAAATGCCCGGGAGTTGGCTCAAAAATTAATCGACGAAGTCTATACGGAAACCGGTATCACCGCCACTGCCGGCATCGCGCCAAATCTCTATCTCTGCAAAGTGTCCATGGACATTGTTGCCAAGCACCTGCCGGCTGATGCCAACGGCGTCCGCATTGCCGAAATCGATGAAAAAAGCTACCGTCAGCTACTTTGGAACCACCGCCCGCTAACGGACTTCTGGCGCGTCGGCCGCGGCTATGCCAAGAAGCTCGAGCAACATGGTCTCTACACCATGGGCGATATCGCCCGCTGTTCCCTCGGCAAGGCTACGGACTACCACAACGAGGAGCTGCTCTACCGCCTGTTTGGCGTCAATGCCGAGCTGCTGATCGACCATGCCTGGGGTTATGAGCCCTGCACCATGGCCGCCATCAAAGCCTATAAGCCAGCGGCCACGAGCATCGGCTCCGGCCAGGTACTCCAAAGCCCCTATCCCTACGACAAAGCCGCTCTCGTAGCCTGGGAAATGACGGACCTGTTGGCCTTAGAGCTCGTCGACAAGAAATTGCTGACGGGGCAGCTCAGCCTCGACATCGGCTACGACATCGAAAACACCCACCAAGGCTATCGCGGTCCACTGCACCGCGACCACTACGGCCACATGGTACCCAAGCCCGCCCACGGCAGCAGGCATTTTGCCACGCCAACGGCGTCTTCCTCCCTGCTGCGGCAAACCGTCCGCGAACTCTTTGCCGAGATTGCCGATAAAGATCTGCTCGTGCGCCGCCTGACCATCACCTTTGGCGATACCATTGCCCAGGCTGCTTATCAAGCCGCTCCGCCGCCAGCTGAACTCGACCTGTTCGCTGAGCCGGCAACCAAGGACGGCGCTGACTTGTCAACCGCCAAGGAAAACTCCATCCAGCAGACCATCGTCGCCCTCAAGAAGCGCTTCGGCAAGAACGCCATCTTGAAGGGCGCCAACCTGCAGGAAGGCGCCACAGCCATCAGCCGCAACAATCAGATTGGAGGTCATCGCGCATGAAGGAAGAACAGCCGAATAAATACGGCGATATCATCAACCTGCCACGTCCTGCGTCCAAACGTCATCCGCCGATGCCGCTAGCGAAGCGGGCCGCGCAATTTTCGCCGTTTGCGGCGCTGACCGGCTACGAGGACGCCGTGCGCGAAAGCGCCCGCATCACGCTGCCGCCGCCAAACCTTGACGAAGACGAACAGGAGCTGCTGAGCCGTGCCCTCCAACAGGTACTATCAGCCCCTGTGCCCCAGGCAGTCCTCACCTATTTCGCCGCCGACGCATATAAAGACGGCGGCCGCTATGAAACGCGAACCGCCGTCATCAAACGTCTCGACAGCGTGCACCAGCAGCTTTTGCTGGAAGATGGCACGCGCATCGATCTTAGCCATATTGTCCGCATCCAGCCTACTTGAGCTGGATGTTCTTTTTAACGGTACTCGAGATCGCGGTTGCCGCTGCGAACCGCCTCAGATACCGGCAGGCTTGCCTCATACCGGCGGATGATAACCGTCGTCGTCATGACACCTGCCAGCAGGATGATTGCGGCGAGCAGCAGGACGCGCATCGTCGAGTTATCCGAATCACCATCGCCATCAAACAAGCCACCAAGGCCTTCCTGTACCGTATCGAGGGCCGGGCCAAAGCTCTGGATGGCATTATAGGTGTTGTACGCCTGCGCAAACGTGTTCCAGCCGGCCACACCAAGATTCATCAGCGATTTTTCCCGGGCGAAGTTTATCCACGACTGAATCGTGATGATGATGCCCGAGCCGATTGCCGGTACGATAATCATCAGATAGATGAGGCTCGACAGCAGTCCCAGCATGCTGGCCGGCAAATACCCGGTCGATACCGCGATGTACGAAACGACGATCGCATAGACAAACGTAAAGCCCACCGCTGACTGGATGGCACCGCACCATGCGAGTAGGCGAATCCAGCCGCCAACAGCCTTGGTCTCTGCCCAAATGCGTCCGACATTGCGGGCATTCAAAAAGCTGATGACCAGATTCAAGATCATGACACCAATCAACATTGCCATAAAATTCCTCCTTTATTTCACGCGAATGACAATTGCTCCTCATTATTGCACATCAATATTATAGCGTGATTATAAAATCTTTTCCAGCTTGGCCTTGAACGAGATTTCCCGCGGCGTATCGATATCGGCAAACTTTATCACATAGGCTCCCTTATCGATGTTTATGTCCAAAATCTCGCCATCCCCCATAATGCGATGCATTACTTTATCGCCCTTGGCAAAGGTTGCTTTTTTCGGGGCACTAGCCTGCGCCATGCGACGGTCCATATCCCGGATATACGCCTTGGCATCCTGCCGCATACTTTCGGCGACGGGCCGCGCGTATTCAAGCAGTGCATCGTCAAGCTCCAGCAAGAACCGCGAGGGATACCGCAGCGATGCATCGAAATTCAGCCCCGAGGCTGCCGATAGATACAAGCGTTTCTGGGCACGGGTCACGGCGACAAAGGCCAGCCGCCGTTCCTCCTCCATCGCCTGCTGCGTCCGCGTCTTGCGCGATGGGAAGACCCCTTCATTGAGCCCGCAGAGGAACACATACGGAAACTCCAAGCCCTTAGCCGCATGCACGGTCATGAGCTTTACCTTATCGCCCGTTTCCGCCGTATCGCTGTTGGTCAAGAGCGCCACCCGCGAAAGATAGTCCTCGAGCAGTGCCTCTTCGCCGCAGGAAGTCCCATACTCATAGATTGCCTGCTTGAGCTCGGCCAGATTATCGAGACGCTCCTGACTGCCCTCCGTGCGCAGCATCGCCTCATAGCCGCTGGCATTTAGCAGAGCCGAAAGAATCTCTGACACCGGGCGGCCGCGATAGGATGCGGCAAACTCCTCGATAAGATCCACAAAGGCTCCCACCTTGGTCCGCTTAAAGAGTTCGTGGTCAAGATTTTCCTTCAAAGCATTATAGAGACTGCAGCCATTCTGGGCGGCATATTCCTGCAAAAACGCCATACGCCGCTCGCCCAGATTTCGTTTCGGCACATTGGCAATGCGCAGGAAGGACAAATCATCCCGGTACGCAATCATGCGCAGATACGAGAGCGCATCCTTGATTTCCTTGCGGTCAAAGAAATGAATGCCGCTGTAGAGCGTATAAGGAAGCTCCGCCCGCAAAAAGACTTCTTCGAGCGAGCGCGTCAGATAATGCGCACGGTAGAGCACGGCCATCTGACGATATGGTATGCCCTGTTCGTGAAGCTTCGCGATCTCCTGGGCAATCCACTTGGCTTCTTCCTCGGGCGAATCGTTGCTAGCGCACAGCACGCTTTGACCAGCGGGCAGCGTCGGCCGAAGATTCTTCTCAATGCGGTTGCGGTTATGGGCGATGAGGTCATTGGCCACCGCCAGGATTTCCGGCGTCGAGCGATAGTTTTCCATCATATAGATGGTCTTAGCCGGCGAAAATTCCTGATCGAAATCCAGCAGATAGCGGATATTGGCCCCGCGCCAGGTATAGATGGTCTGGTCGGGATCGCCGACCACGAAGAGATTCTTATGATAGCCGCAAAGTATCTTCATGAGGCGGTACTGGAGCTCATCAATATCCTGGAACTCATCAATCATGATGTACTCGAGCCGCTGCTGCCATTTTAGCCGCAGTTCTTCCTTCTGCTCGAAGATGTAGAGCGTGAACTTGATGAGATCGTTGTAGTCAAGCCCAAAGCATTTCTTTTCCTGATACAGATAGCCATAGAAGATGATATCGGCTGGCTCCACGGCCCGGTCATATTTTTCCTTGATGCCATCAAGGGACATGGCGATCATATCCTCGTAATACCGAGGCTCGGTAAAGATTTTGCGTATCTCGATCATATCCCTGGCCTTGGCAAAAGTCATATTGCGAAGCGAAAGCTGGCGCTCCTCATAGATAATCTTCAGCATCGCATCGATATCGCTGTTGTCGAGCACCAGAAAGCTTTTGGGATACTGCACCGCATAGCTGTCCTCCTGCAGCACCGACACGCAAAAGCCATGGAATGTATTGATATAGCCCGTATCGTTATCACCCGTCAGCAAGTGAATCCGCTTGCGCATCTCCGTAGCCGACTTATTCGTAAAAGTCACGCAGAGAATATTGCCCGGTATGATGCCAATCGCATTGACCAGATAGGCAAAACGCTGGCTGAGCGCCCGGGTCTTGCCCGAACCGGCGCCAGC
>CALYVJ010000161.1 GCA_945494195.1 uncultured Selenomonas sp.
CAGTCAATGTGGATGTGGGTTCATCGAACAAACCGCAGGATGTCGCTGTGACGCTGCAGGTTATGGCACTGCTGACGATATTGACATTAGCACCAGGAATCCTGATCATGACGACATCGTTTGTACGGATTGTCGTTGTTATTGGCTTCCTGCGCAATGCACTGTCAACGCAGAATGTACCACCGAATCAGGTGGTAATTGCTTTGTCGTTGTTTTTGACCTTTTATATCATGGCTCCCTACTGGGGACAGGCAAATGAAAATGGACTCCAACCCTATATGGCTGGGCAAATTACGCAGGAAGAGGCGTTGGACAATGTAGCGGCGCCAATCCGTGAGTTTATGTTCAAACAGACACGTGAATCGGATTTAGCGCTGTTTGTCAATTTATCCGATGCCGAGCGCCCCGATGGACCGGAAGATGTCTCGACTTTTACGTTGATTCCGGCCTTTATCATCAGTGAGCTGAAGACGGCATTCCAAATTGGTTTCATGATTTATGTGCCGTTTATCGTCATCGATATGATTGTAGCAAGTACCTTGATGTCCATGGGCATGATGATGCTGCCACCAGTTATGATATCATTACCGTTTAAGATTTTGCTGTTTGTCATGGTGGATGGCTGGCATCTATTGATTAAGTCCCTTATAGTCAGTTTTAAATAACTGGGGGATGAATGAGGAGGTTTGTTGCAATGTCGGGAGATCTGGTTGTCCAGTTAGGGCAGGAGGCTTTGTTTATCGTTATGTTGGTTTCCGCTCCTATGCTTGGACTAGGCTTGATTGTTGGTCTCTTGGTCAGTGTGTTTCAGGCAACGACTTCCATACAGGAACAGACACTGGCCTTTATTCCGAAAATCATTGCGGTTTTTGTGGCGATTTTGATATTCGGCCCGTGGATGCTTCGTATCATGGTGGAGTATTTGACCAATGTCTTGGTTAATTTGCCGTCCTATATTGGCTGAAGGAGTGAATAATGGATTTCTATGATCTTTTAGAAGGGCATGCAGCAGTCTTTATGCTTCTGATGACCCGGGTCAGCGGGATATTCGTTATTTCTCCGTTTTTTGGCAGTCTGAATATCCCTGTATATTTTCGTGCCGCGGCAGCTTTTGCCTTTGCAATCGTATTGTTTCCGGTAATCGATAATTTTTCAGAGATTCATGCACCAGCGTCGATATGGGCCTATTCCTTTGCGGTTTTATCCGAGCTGTTTATTGGCTGGCTTATTGGTTTTGTTGCTTATATTTCCTTTGCGGCAATTACGATGGCCGGTAAGGTAATGGATATGCAGGTCGGTTTTGCCATTGTAAACGTAATGGATCCAACTTCCGGTCAGCAGATGCCGCTTATCGGAAGTTTTCTTTATAATTTAACCGTCATTGTGTTCTTAGTGGTAAATGGACACCACATGCTCATTGATGCCTTGTTTGAGAGTTTTAAGATGGTTCCCTTACTATCCATGGAACCTTCCTTATCTTTGTCGTTGATTATTGCTAATTTCACTACAGGCATATTCCTGACAGGCATGAAGGTTGCCATGCCGGTGACATTTGCGATTCTGCTGACTAATGTCGGGCTGGGAATCCTGGCTCGAACGATGCCGCAGATGAACATTTTCGTCGTCGGTATTCCGATGCAGCTTACTGTCGGTGTTCTTATTTTATCGATGGTACTGCCATTTTATGTGTTATTCCTGGATGTGCTGTTCAATGAAATGTATGGAAATATCACAATTGCATTACAGGCATTGCAATAGAAGTCCCTTCGTCTTCGATCTCCAGCGGTTTGCGGGAGATAAGACGGAGGAGCCGACTTCTAAGAAGCGGGCAGACGCGAAGAAAAAAGGCCAGGTTGGGCGAAGTACAGAACTCAATACAGCCTTTGTACTGTTAGTGGGGTTTTTGGTTATTAAGGTGTTGTGGGAGCATATTTATCATGCGATTGCCGCCTATACGACATATGTGTTTACCCATCCCAATCAGCCAGTGGATACGGAGAATATCGTCCGGATCTTTATCGGTATCATTGAATTGATGGCTCAAACGGCTTTGCCGATTATGTTTGCGGTTCTGTTCGTTGGGTTGGCGGTAAATGTTTTCCAAGTTGGATTGAATTTCAATACGGAATCCATAGGGTTCAAGCCAGATAAACTCAATCCCATCAATGGTTTTGGCCGCATTTTTTCTAAACGCTCACTGGTAGAGCTGGTCAAGTCCTTGTTTAAGATTGCTATTATTGGATATTTTTTATTCCGCTTTTTATCCGAACAGCTGCTGGCTATACCACAATTTATTTACTTTGATTTATCCACCAGCCTGGGACAGGTCGCTGATATTGTCTTCAAGATGGCGTTCCAGGTTATTGGTGTTATTATTATTCTTGGTATTTTGGATTACGGCTATCAGAAATGGCAGACAACCCAGGATCTTAAAATGACCAAGCAGGAAGTAAAGGATGAAATGAAGCAGACTGAAGGTGATCCGCAGATTAAGGGCAAGATAAAGCAAAAACAGCGTCAGATGGCTATGAGCCGTATGATGCAGGAAGTTCCGAAAGCAGATGTTATCGTCACGAACCCGACCCATTTCGCAGTAGCGTTGCAATACCAGAAAGGCATGATTGCTCCGATTATCGTCGCAAAGGGACAGGATCTCGTGGCGAAACGCATCAAGGAAATTGCCCGGGATGCTAAGGTTCCCATTGTAGAAAATCGTCCATTGGCTCGTGCCCTGTATGCAGGAGCTGAAGTGGGGGATATGGTTCCTTCGGAGCTTTATCAAGCGGTGGCTGCAGTGCTGGCGTATGTCTACCGCTTGAAACATCGCCGCCCGGCGTAAACGGATGATATTGTTTTCAGTTGATTTGCTATAAGGAGAGTCGTTTATGGCTGCACCACAGGCAGCTGCACCTTCCAATATTTTTGGACAGGGCAGTTTTATTCAAAAATACAGTGACGTAATGATTGCGGTGGCTATCATTACGATCGTTGTCATGATGATTATTCCGCTGCCGACGCTGCTGCTGGATATGTTGATTTGCTTGAACATCACGATTGCGTTGCTATTGGTGATGGCAGTTATTTATAACAAGGAAGCATTGGATTTATCGATATTCCCGTCCTTGTTGCTTATCACGACATTATTCCGGTTGGCACTCAACATTTCTTCGACGCGACTCATCCTGCTGGATGGTTATGCCGGTGAGGTTATTACGGCGTTTGGTAACTTCGTTGTCGGTGGTAACCCGGTTGTCGGTTTTATCATGTTCGTCATCCTGGTTGCCATTAACTTTATCGTTATCACGAAAGGGTCTGAACGTGTCGCAGAGGTATCGGCACGATTCACCCTCGATGCTATGCCTGGTAAACAGATGTCTATCGATGCGGACCTCAATCAGGGGGCTATCACCGATGCTGAGGCAAAAATCCGCCGCGAAAAGATTCAGCATGAGGCTGATTTCTTTGGCGCCATGGACGGTGCGTCAAAGTTCGTAAAAGGTGATGCCATCGCGGCAATTCTCATCATGTTCATCAATATTGCCGGTGGTTTTATCATTGGTATGATGCAGCGTAATCTGGATGCTGCCCAGGCCTTGCAGACTTATACCCTGCTGACCGTAGGTGAGGGCCTGGTGAGCCAGATTCCAGCCCTGCTCATTTCGACGGCCACGGGTCTTATCGTTACGCGTGCCGGTGCTGAGGGCAACATCGGCAGCGACATGGTGGGCCAGTTGTTCCGCAATGATCGCATCTTTTTCATTCTGACGGGTGTTTTGCTGTTCTTCGCGGTTATTCCTGGTTTGCCAGGAATCCCGTTTTTGACTTTGTCGATTGCCTGCTTGTTTATCGGCCGGCTCTTGCGGCAGGGAACTGAAGTAAAGGCGAAAACCCAGAAGGAAGAGAAAAAGGTACAGGAAAAGAAGAAGGCGACGACGCCAGAGAATATCGTTTCACTGCTCCAGGTGGACCCGATGGAATTGGAAATCGGTTATTCGTTGATTCCGTTGGTTGATACTGGACAGGGCGGTGACTTGCTTGACCGTATCGTTATGATTCGTCGGCAGTGTGCGTTGGAGCTTGGCCTTGTCGTGCCGACGATTCGCATTCGCGATAACATTCAGATTAAACCAAATGCCTATATCATCAAGCTCAAGGGGATTGAGATTGCCAAGGGTGAGCTGATGCTGGATCACTATTTGGCTATGAACTCCGGTACCGTATTTGAAGAGGTCCCAGGTATTGAGACAACGGAACCGGCCTTTGGCCTGCCGGCACTATGGATTCCTGAGAATGAACGCGAACAGGCGGAACTCAATGGGTATACGGTTGTTGATGCCGTATCGGTTCTGGCAACGCATCTGACAGAGGTCATCAAACAGCATGCCGATGAAATCCTGGGACGTCAGGAAACCCAGAATCTTGTGGACAACCTCAAGAAGACCAATCAGGCTTTGGTGGACGAGGTCGTTCCAGACCTTATGAGTGTGGGCGAAATCCAGAAGGTTTTGGCCAACTTATTGCGTGAACGCATTTCCATTCGCGATATGGCGACAATTCTTGAGGTCTTGTCTGATTATGCCCGGGCAACGAAAGATACGGAAATCCTTACGGAATATGTTCGACATGCTATGGCGCGTCAGATTACGCAGCAGAATGTACAGAATGGTACTCTGCCTTGCATTACGCTGGACCCGGCTTTGGAAAATCGGATTGCTGGTGGGGTGCAGCGTACCGATCATGGCTCCTATGTCAGCCTTGATCCAGATTCGTTGCAGAATCTTGTCAATGCGCTTAACAATGAGTTGCCAAAACTTACCAATATGGGTTATCAGCCGATCGTGTTGACGAGTCCAGCAGTTCGTTTGTATTTTCGCAAATTGGTAGAGCGCTCTGTGCCGGGCTTGATTGTATTGTCCCAGGCAGAGATTGAACAGAGTGTTGAAATTCAGATCCTTGGGGTGGTGAAGATCTAAGTGCAAATAAAAGTAGTCAAGGCGCCAACAATGAAAGAAGCAATGCAGCAGGTCAAAGAAGAACTTGGGCCTGATGCCGTTATACTCCATACCAAAAAATATCGGGAAGGCGGTTTCTTGGGATATCATAGCACGGAGGTCGTAGAAGTGACAGCAGCGATTGAAGAGCAGGACGAGACAGCCCTGAAGAAGCGGGCAAAGCGGAATGTGACAGTAA
>CALYVJ010000162.1 GCA_945494195.1 uncultured Selenomonas sp.
CATCGATGGCGTACTACTTCGAAGTCTGGCGGCTTGGCTATGGCCTTTCTTCCAAATTGCACCCCTCTTGCTTTTGCCGCTGCAATTCCTTCGACAGTTCGTTGTATATTCAATTCTCGTTCCGTTTGCGCGACATACGAAAAGATTTGGATAACCAGATTTGAAATAAGCTTTCCTGTAAGATTATTTCCATACCGGTTTCGTGTGTCCAGCAATGGCAAATCTAGGACTACTAAGGCAACTTCCTTTTGTCGCATGATAATATCCAGCTGTTCAATCATCTCATCATAATTCCGCCCCAGCCTATCTAGACTCTTTACCACCAGTGTATCGCCCTGCTTTAATCGTCCCATCAAATCATGATAAGCTGGCCGGTCAAAATCTTTGCCACTTTGCTTGTCAGCAAACACGCACTCTCGAGGAACACCAAACTTATCCATGGCTATCCACTGGCGCTCATCATTCTGGGCCGTAGTCGACACTCGAATATAGCCGTATATATTGTTTTGCATAAAAAAACCTCCCGAGAAAATAATCTTATCGGTAACCACCGCACCAATTATTTTCTCGGGAGGTTTTCTTTTCCTTCAAAGTCCCTTTGTTTCCCTCAATACCTAACTTCCAAAAACTACTCGTTCATCAACCTACCCACCGCCTCGGCCAGCGTCTTGCCAATGGGGGCACGGATAACGAGTTCTGCCCGCACATCAGCTTTCGTTTCCGTCTTATTAATAAGCACCAGATGTTTCCCTCGAAAGTAGTCAATCATCCCAGCTGCCGGATATACCACCAGCGAAGTACCGCCGACAATCAAGGTATCGGCTGCGCTTATGGCCCGCAGTGCCTTTTGCACCACCGCATCGTCAAGGGCCTCTTCGTAAAGGACTACTCCCGGACGCACCACGCCGCCGCATTCCGTGCAGTGCGGAATGGGTTGGTTCTTTTCCTGCAGGGCATATTTCATCGGATAGTTTTTGCTACAGTCCATGCAATACCACTGTAGGCTTGAACCATGCAATTCGCAGACGTTCTTGGAACCTGCCATTTGGTGCAGGCCATCGATGTTCTGTGTGACTACGGCCTTGAGGATACCCTGCTGTTCTAATCTTACCAATGCCTTGTGCCCAGCATTGGGCGTTGCATTCAAAAACATCATGCGCTGGCGGTAAAAAGCAAAGAATTCTTCCGGATGCTTGACCAGAAAACTATGTGATGCCATCTCCTCAGGGCGGAACCTGCGATGCAAGTTTTGGTTATAAATCCCATCGGCACTGCGGAAATCCGGAATCCCCGACTCCGTTGACATGCCCGCCCCGCCGAAGAACACTGCCCGCGTGCTGTCTTTGAGTATTTTTGCCAGTGTATCGATCTTGCTCTCCATTCGGCACCTCCTGACCTCTCATCATTTCCGCTTTTCTCTTCCATGCTCGGTAATACGCTCGTCCCCCAGCAGCTTCCCGGTAAGAAGAGAAGAACTATCCGCATGGGCAGCAAAGCCCTGCTGTGCCCGCTGCGGGCTGGCATTGGCATAGCAATAGCGGCATCCATGGATACAGGTGTCATACTGCCCGATATCAAAGCTTTCCACGCAGTTGCATAGCGGCCGTTGGCTTTTAGCCTTGGTTTTCTTGAGCGGCTTTCCCGTGATGCGCTCGATGAGCGCACCGTCAAGGCAGGCACCATGGCCGATGCCATAGGCGGCAAGGTCGATGGCCTCCGAACAAGTCTGCAGCGCAACGCCGCTTCCTTTCGCAAGGCCTGCCAGCCCTGCCGCTATTTCCCGCATTTCCGCTTCTGACAGTTCATGCAGCTTGAGTCCCTGGGTATTCTTCTTTGTCTTGGCATAGAGGTCGATGAAGCTGATGACGCACCGCTCGCTATAAGGTGCCAGCTTCGCCAGCGTCTGGGCAAACCAGGCAAAATGTCTCTCGCTGGTATAATCCTCATTTACCAGAATGGGGTCATACCGCCAAACCACGCGCTCCCGTCCCCAGCGCCTCGATAGCTCCTGCATGGCCCTGACGATATCTTCCTTGGGGCGGATATTCCCCTCAACATCCGTATCGTAGGGCGTGAGCGAAACCTGCACATAGCAGGGATACGCACGGAGCACCTCTAAGTTTTCCAGCATCCGTGTGGGATCCTTGGTCCAGAACACTATGCAGTCCACGCATCCGAGCTGCAGCGATATGCGGCTCACCTGCTTGCGGTTGAAGGGATTCACGACATCCACATAACCTTCTTGGAGCCGCCCGCAAAACCAATCCCAATAAAAAGCGGGGATATCCGTCCGGCGGCTGGCACTTATAATCATCGCACACCCTCAATCATCATTCGCCCGCCCATCAGTAAATCTCCCCATCGTAGACCAATTTGGTCCGCGCATCGAACAGTACCCAGAGGATTTCCGCAAAGGCCTGCGGGTGTCCGGCCACGAATTCCCGGACAGTCCGCACAGCAATCGCGGCCGCCTGCTGGACCGGATACGAATAGAGCCCCGTGGATATCGAAGGAAACGCCACACTATGGATACCATGCTCCATGGCCAGTGCCAACGAGTGGCGATAACAATCCGCCAATAGCTTTTCCTCGCCCTGGCTGCCGCCATGCCAGACGGGACCGACCGTATGGATGACATAATCGCAAGGGAGCTGGTAGGCCTTCGTGATTTTTGCCTGCCCGGTCTTACAGCCATGAAGTGTCCGGCACTCAGCCAGGAGATCCGGCCCTGCAGCCCTATGTATCGCACCATCGACGCCACCACCGCCCAGCAGACTTTCATTGGCAGCATTGACGATCGCCTCAGCATAATGCTTGGCAGTAATATCGCCCAGCTCTGTCCTTATCCTTGTCATAACGCCTACCTCCTCACATTTCCCTTCCGGCTTTCTCAACCCCACAAGGTTCTTATCTGCGCCAGCAGCTCTTCTTCCTCGGCATAACGATGAATATGGAACCTTTCATTTCCCGCCAACATCGCCGACAGCTGCGCCGCCTGCGAGCGATAGAAGATATGAACCTCCTTGTCATGAGCCTCCGCATAGGCCAGCTCATAGCCCACCCCCAGCGATACCTGCGTGCATTCAGCCACTACCACATCACATTCCCTGAGCCAGGCCGTATCCTGCTCATAGATGGCCTTATCGCCTTTATCTTCCACCGTGGACAGACTCAAGTCCCCCACATGCTCCGTGAGCACCTGATGTTTTTCCTTCAGGACGGCTATGACCTTGCGGTAAAGCTCCGCATCCTGTCGGCCGCCACGGATAGAACCAGCAAAATATATCTTCATCTTCAACCCTCAATTCCTGCTAACCGAATGACTAATTTTTGACTACTTTCATTATAGCAGTTATCGGCTGCCGTTCAAGAATACCCTTTCCCACTCCGGTTCCTTGAATCCCGTGAGAACCTTCGCCCCTGCTATGACCAGCGGCCGTTTTACCAGCATGCCATCAGAGGCCAACAGCTTGAACTGCTCTGCCTCCGGCATCGCCGGCAGCTTCTTGGCCAACTCCAGCTGGCGGTACAACTGCCCGCTGGTATTGAAGAACCGTTTCAGCGGCAGCCCGCTCTGCTCATGATACCTGCGCAGGTCATCTTCCGAGGGATGATCCGCCTTGATATCCACCAGCTCATACGCCACCTTATGTGCATCCAGCCACTTCAACGCTTTCTTACAGGTCGAGCATTTGCTATAACAATATACTTTATTCATGATAATACCTCCTCCCGTATTCTTCGTGTTCGATAGTCCATATCCTTTATTTCCCATAAAAAAACAAGAGCGCTTACCTCTCTCTGCAGCTCACTCTTGTCTTACTCGTTATATATTTCTACCTACCAATGCGGACGGAATACCAGCTTTCCCTTCGCATCCACCTTGCCTAAATGCTTTAAAAAGAACCTGGCTATCGTTCCAGTAATCAGCGCTGATATCAAGGTTCCTTCCCGGATTCCCTCAATCCCGTCCAAATATATAAGGGATATAACTGCGGCCAAAATTACCAAAATGACATCATTGCCCGTTTTCACCCGGCCAAACTCGATTTGAAAACACCGCGACACAGCATATACGATTCCTTCACCCGAAAGCATCAACACATTGGCAATTCCCTGAACTGCAACGCCAAAGGCAATCAGCGTAGTTCCGATTAGCAGTGGCAGCAGCTGCAACACATAGTTCGTTGGAATCACCCACGCCCATGCATCCATGAAGAAATCAATAAACCAGGAAAATATCAAGGTGACTGGAATCTGCAGGAATTGTATCGTATCAAAGCCCTTGCGCAATAACAGGTACTGCCCGAGCACCATCACCATATTTATCGTAAAAGTCATCTGCCCCAAGGTAAAGGGCGAGACCAGACTTATCACATAGGGCAGGCTGGAAATTGGCGATGTCCCCAGCATACTTTTAACCACCAAGGCAATACCAGAAGCCTGCACAATAACAGCAACAACAAACAAAACATAACGGACCACCATGGACATGAAACAACTACCTCCCATGGGTAGATAGTATAGGACGGGCATGGGGAAAAGTCAATCGGCCGTAACCGCCAAATAATCCGGTGTGTAGTGGTCAAGCATTTTTGTAACACTTGTGTCTTAATAATTGCTGATTCCTGTCCTGGCTTCGAACGGAGTCTTGTAACCATTATATGAATGTGGCCGCACATGGTTATACCAGACATAAGCGAACTCTTCAACAGATGCATAAAGATCGTCCTCTGCTAGATAGTCATGCAGGTAAATCCATTCATTCTTTAGCGTATTGAAGTAGCGCTCCATCGGAGCATTATCATATGGATAGCCAGCCTTGCTCATACTTTGGGTAATACCTGCCGATTCACAGAATTCGATAAATTCCTTTGAAGTGAACTGAGACCCCTGGTCCGAATGCAGAATCAGATTTTTACTTACGGATGTCTGGGCTTCCAGTGCCTTCTTTACGGTACGGATAGCCAGGTCGGTGGTAATGTTCCTATCCGTAATGCTGGATACCACGCTGCGGTCATGCAGATCGATTACGGAGCAATTATACCGTACGCTGCCATCCTTCAGGAAAAGATATGTAAAGTCAGTAGCCCATTTCTGGTTAATCTGTTCTGCCTGGAAATCCTGGTTCAACAGATTATCAAAAACCTTGTGTACTGTGCCTTTCTGGTAATTCGGCTTCTTCCTT
>CALYVJ010000163.1 GCA_945494195.1 uncultured Selenomonas sp.
TGACGCCTTCCTTTGCCTCGATTGCCTGATGCAAACCGTCGGAGTAACGGCGGCCTTCCATGAGACGTCCCGTGAATTCATCGACGATAATGACCTCATCTCCGCGAACCACATAATCGCGATCGCGCTTCATCAGTGCCTTGGCACGGAGTGCTGCCGTAAAGCAGTGGGAAAGTTCGATATTCTCCGGGGCATAAAGGTTATTGATGCCAAGGATCTTCTCGATTTTCGGCACCACGCTGTCCGCCGGAGCAACGGTCTTCTGCTTCTCATCCACCGTATAATCCGTTCCCTCTTTGAGTCCGGCTACCGCTCTGGCCATAACCGCGTACATATCCGTAGATTTTGCCCCTGGACCGGAAATGATAAGCGGCGTCCGTGCCTCATCGATCAGGATCGAGTCAACCTCATCGACGATAGCAAAGTTAAGTTCACGCTGAACCATCTGGTCCGGATAGATAACCATGTTATCGCGCAGGTAATCGAAACCAAACTCGTTATTCGTACCGAAGGTAACATCACAGCCATAGGCATACTTGCGCTCAGGGAAGTCCATATCATGGACCACCAAACCAACCGTAAGGCCAAGATAACGGTAAAGCTTGCCCATCTCTTCGCTGTCACGGCGAGCCAGGTAGTCATTGACCGTAATCATGTGAACGCCCTTGCCAGCCAATGCGTTGAGGTAAACCGGCAGCGTTGCCACCAGGGTCTTACCTTCACCAGTACGCATCTCGGCAATTTTGCCCTCATGCAGGCACATACCACCAATGAGCTGAACATCGAAGTGACGCATGCCGAGCACGCGGCGCGATGCTTCGCGTACGACTGCAAAAGCCTCCGGCAGGAGATCATCCATCGTCTCGCCAGCAGCCAGACGCTCTCTGAACTTATTCGTATAGCCAGTCAGTTTATCATCCGTCAAATTCTGCATCTGCGGCTCGAGTGCGTTGATTTTCTCGACGACCTCGCGATAACGGGCTATCTCTTTATCGTTATTGTCACCTAAGAATCTTTTGAGAAATCCCAGCAAACAAAATCACTCCAATTCATTAATAGTCTTACCTTACAATATTAACAAACTGCTTGCTATAAGTCAATTAACACGAGACTATTATCCCACTCTTTTCCTATATAATAAGGAAAGACATCAAAAAGACCTTCCCCGCAGGGAAGGTCCGAATTTTCCATATCAGTTTCCAGACTCAATCAAGCCATAATTGCCATCCGTACGCTTGTAGACGACATTGACTTCCTCCGTCTCAGAATCACGGAATACGAAGAAGTTGTGATTCAGGAGATTCATCTGCATGACAGCTTCCTGAACATCCATTGGTTTTACGATAAACCGTTTCGTCTTCACGACCTTGTACTCCTCATCCTCCTGTTTCTCCGGAATAGCCGAAGTCTGCAGCGCCTCTGCCTTAAATCCGCCACCGCGGAAACGACGAGCCAGTTTCGTTTTCTGCTTGTGAATCTGACGCTCCAGTTTTTCTACGACCAGATCAATTGACGTGTACATGTCCATCGTGGCTTCCTCGCCGCGAAGCAGGATTCCGCCTTGGACCGGCACCGTAACCTCCACAATATGGCGGCCCTTGGATACCGTCAGAAGCACGGAAATGTCACCGACATTCTCAAAGTACTTCGTTACTTTGCCAACGCGTTTCTCTACGTACTCACGCAGGGAAGGAGTGATTTCGATGTTCTTGCCTCTTACAGTGAATGTTGCCATAAGACACATCCCCTTTCTTATGATGGACCACGGCATTTGCCATGGCTCTAATCGTATAAACCTGCCTCTCGGAAGGTTTATACTCATAGTATTCGCCACAATAGCCGTAATCCCTTCTTTTCCTGCTAAGAAAAATCTGAAATTTCTATGAAAAGATTCATCATTTCTGCCGTCCTATCAAAAAATCCCAGTTCTACGAACTGGGATTCATTTTCGATTATTAGGCAGTCTTTACTACATTCGAAGTCTGCGCGCCCCGTGCACCTTCCACAATGTCAAACTCTACCGCCTGACCCTCATTGAGCGTCTTGAACCCTTCGTCCTGAATTGCCGAAAAGTGTACAAATACATCATCGCCATCTTCACGAGCAATGAAGCCATAGCCTTTTTCTGCACTAAACCATTTAACTTTGCCAACCATTGAGATTCCTCCTAAGTAGAAACTACCTTTTCCACATTTTTCTTGTGGTCACTCTCAATTATAATTGTTAGTAATTAAACTGTCAATATTTCTTATATTTATCCGGCTGGTTTTGAATGGCATTTTGTCTTTATATAGCGCACATTTCTGCCGTCAAAGTACTTTAGACAAGAACAACTTCGTGCGATCCTGCTGCGGGTTTTCAAATACCTCTTTCGGTTCTCCCTGCTCGATGATGCGCCCTTCATCGACAAACAGCAACCGGTCGCCAACCTCACGGGCAAATCCCATCTCATGCGTAACAATGACCATCGTCATGCCAGCCTTCGCCAGCTTGCGCATGACATCCAGTACTTCGCCGACCATTTCCGGATCAAGCGCCGAGGTCGGTTCATCGAACAGCATGACCTTGGGATTCATCGCCAGTGCCCGTGCAATCGCCACGCGTTGCTGCTGTCCACCGGAAAGCTGTGTCGGATAGTTATCCACTTTATCGGCCACCCCTACCCGAGCCAGCAGCTCTCTCGCTTCCTTCTCAGCGGCCTCCTTAGAAACCTTCCGCACCTTCATCGGAGCCAGCATAACGTTTTCCAGAACCGTCATATGCGGGAACAGATTGAACCGCTGAAAAACCATGCCCACTTCTTCGCGGACCTTGTTGATATTGGCTTCCCCATCCAGCAGGATGCCATCCACAGTGACCTTTCCCTTGGTGGGAACTTCCAAATAGTTCATGCAGCGCAAAAGCGTGCTCTTGCCCGAACCAGAAGGTCCGATGATGACAACGACTTCTTTTTCTTTTATGTTCAGGTCAACGCCCTTTAAGACATGGACGTCACCATAGGATTTATACAGGTTCTCAATGTTTATCATCAGTCTTGAACCTCCATTCCAAATAAGCGACAAAACGGGAAATCGACAGCGTCATAATCAAGTAGATAATCGCAACGCAGGTCCAGATTTCCACCGAAGCATAAGTCTTGGCAATAATCAACTGACCACGGCGGGTGAGTTCCTCAAAGCCGATAACCGAAACCAGCGAAGAATCCTTGAGCAACGCGATAAACTCATTGCCCAACTGCGGGATAACCCGTTTGAAGGCCTGGGGGATAATAATATAGCGCATCGTTTGTACCCAGGTCATTCCCAAAGAACGGCCAGCCTCCATCTGCCCCTTATCAATCGACTGAATCCCCGAGCGGAAAATCTCGGCGACATAAGCACCGGAATTCAATCCACAAGCGCTGATGGCAGCCACATACGGGTCACTGCGTTGACCGGTCATAAGCGGCAACGCAAAGTAAACGAGAAAAATCTGGATCAAGAGCGGCGTCCCGCGGAAAAAGTCCACATATATCGCCGCCAGAATGCGGAATATGCGAATCCGGGCAATGCGGGCAATCCCCATGAATAAACCGATGATAATACCGACAGCCACCGAAAGCGCTGTAATCTTGATGGTAATTCCTGCCCCCAACAACAGGAGCGGAAACGAATCCTGCACCAGCTGGAAATTAAAATCCATAATCCTTCACCTAATTCCTCTAAGCTATCTAACCACTAATAAATATTCAACCAACTGTAAACATATAAACTTATTATATTTCAATGTCCTCCACCTGTCAACATCGACATTCTTTGTCTTTTGGGCAAAAAAAATCATCGGTGAAAACTATCACCGATGATTTTTTATACATATTTTATGATTATTTTTTCTCGCCAAACCATTTTGCGAAAATCTTATCGTATTCACCGTTCTCTTTGAGTTTCTTCAAAGCGGCATTGATTTTCTCCTGCAGTTCCTTGTTATCTTTGCCAATAGCAATACCATAATCCTCAGCCGTCAGCTTCTCCTCGAGAGTCTTTACCCCCTGCGCGCCATTCTTCGTAATGAAGTAGTCATTGACCGGACGGTCATTTACCACAGCATCAACGCCGCCAGCTTTGAGTTCCATGAAGCAGTCAGCCGGCGTATTGAGGACTTTGACCTCAGCCCCCTCAATCTTTTTGACTTCCGCTTCGCTGGTCGTGCCAATCTGGACTGCCACCTTCTTACCCTTGAGATCGGCAAACTTCATGATTGCCTTCTCATCGCTACGAACCACCATCGTCAGTCCGGACTGGTAATACGGATCCGAGAAGAGCACATTCTGTTTGCGCTCATCGTTGATCGTCATACCGGAAATAATGACATCGATGTTCTTGCCCTGCAGAGCCGGAATCAAACCATCAAAGCCCAGGTTCTGAATATCCACTTCATACCCCATCTCTTTGGCGATTGCACGGATCAAATCCATATCGAAGCCTTGATATTCCTTCTGGCTCTCATCCTGGAACTCGAACGGAGCAAAGTCGATAGAAGCACCAACTTTGAGCACCTTCGCTCCCGAGCCGCTGCCCGATGACGTATTGCTGCTGCCGCCGCAGCCAGCCAGAGCAAATACCGCAAATGCGCAGACAGCGATACTTGCCAGTACCTTCTTCATTTTCATGAAAATCCCTACCTTCTCAAATTATTATACGTTTACATTGAAACAAATAAAGCCCGAGCGTTTCGCCCGGGCTCCATTGCTCACGCACATTTATTATTATAGCACACACTGAGCAAACTTCAAGAGATTACTCTCTTTCCGCTCTTTTTTTGTTGAAGCAGTCACGGCAGTATACCGGACGGTCATTTTTCGGCTCAAACGGAACTTCCGTCTCTTTGCCACATTCTGCACAAGTTACCTTGAACATCTGGCGCTGCTCGCCACCCTCACGAGTGCGGCGGCGTTTGTCGCGGCAGTCACGGCAGCGTGCCGGTTCGTTCTCGAAACCTTTCTCAGCGTAGAATTCCTGCTCACCAGCGGTGAACGTGAACTCCTTACCACAGTCTTTGCATACGAGTGTCTTGTCTTCGAAAGCCATAAGATAATCCCCTTACTAGAAAAAATAAAATAAAACTAAGATGTCCCCACTTCTCA
>CALYVJ010000164.1 GCA_945494195.1 uncultured Selenomonas sp.
GCTAATATGGAATTAACGGAAATAAAGATTGGTCTTACCAATAGGGTTACGGAAATGGTCACCGATCAGAATACTGCTGTGACCATGGGCAGTGGCAACCTGCCGGTCTATGCAACACCGGCAATGACCTGCCTGATGGAAAAGGCAGCAGCAGAGGCATTGGAACCACTGCTGCCGAAGAGCTGGACTACGGTGGGAATTTCCTTGAATGTTGCCCATAAGGCACCAACGCCAACCGGGATGGAGGTTCGGGCAGAGGCAGAGGTGGTGGCCGTGGAGGGGCGCAAGGTGACCTTTACCGTTCGGGCTTTTGATGGACGGGAAGAAATCGGAAGCGGCACCCATGAGCGCTTTGCAGTGCTGCGGGAAAAATTCACCGCCAAGGCGGAAGCGAAACGGTGCTGATTCCACGGCGTTTTCCGGGTTATATTTGAATTAGAAATGAAGGGCGGGGGTTTAATTTCCCCGCCTTTCGTTATATCATAGTAATATAGTTTATTAGAAAAATTATGTAATCCACAGGGATTACTAATATTCGGAGGGATATAACTATGGGAAATCCGCGTATTTTTATTGTTGAGGACGAGCGGCGTATTGCCCGTTTCCTTCAGATTGAGCTGGAGCATGAGGGATATGAGACAGCTACGGAGGACAACGGTCTGCATGCTTTTGAGCGCATTGCCCAGGAAGATTATGATTTGGTACTGTTAGATCTCATGCTGCCGGATATGGACGGTATGACGATTTGCCGTAAAGTACGTGAGATTTCCGATATTCCTATCATCATGCTGACGGCTCGCGACGACGTGGAAGACAAGGTCAATGGTCTCGACATCGGTGCCGATGACTATATGACGAAGCCCTTTGCTATCCAGGAGCTCTTGGCCCGCGTCCGCAACGCGTTGCGCAAACCTCGTGGCGATGGACGGGAACTCGAAAACGAGGGCGAGAAACTGCAGGTCCGCGACCTCGTCATGTATCCGAGCCGTTATGAGGTTCGGGTGAAGGGCGAGGAAGTTCAGCTGACTAAGAAGGAATACTCCCTTTTGGAATACTTGCTTCGCAATAAGCGCAATGTCCTGACCCGTGACCAGATTCTCCAGGAAGTATGGGGCTATGATTACACGGGCGACACGAACGTTGTCGATGTTTATATCCGTTACCTGCGCGCGAAAATTGATGACCATTTTGATGAGAAGTATATCTTTACGGTTCGAGGCGTAGGTTATGCGATCAAGGAGTAAGGCTTGGCTTCGTCATCCCATGATGATGTTCAACCGGTTGCGCTATGCGCAGATATCTACGAAGATTACCTGCTTTTATGCGTCGGTCTTACTGTTGGTCCTTATCCTGACCAGCGTGATGACAGGATTGGGCGTTTATTTTTCTTTTTATCACCAGGCGGAAGTGGAAATCGAAATCAGCATGAATCATGTCCTAGAGCGCATGCATCAAGGGCGTCCCATGGGAGATGATTTTTGGCGTGATGACCTCATTATGCCCGGTGTAGTCCTGCGCATAACGGATTTATCCGGTCGGACGGTGTACGAAAATGATGCGCACTATCCATCGATTCGCCGCATCGAAGAAAACACCATGAAGAATCCGCCCTTTTGGGCAAATCGGGACATGCAGGTTGCAGAAGTGCGCAACATGACCATTTATCATGCGAAGATGGACGTGGAATATCAGGGACAGGTCTATCAGCTTCATTTTTTCAAGACGATTACGGCAGAAAAGCATTTCTTGGAGACGTTGCAGAAAATCTTGTTCCTCATGACGATATTAGGGTTCGTGCTGGCTCTGTTGGCAGGGTATTTTGTCAGCAAGCGGATACTGCTGCCCATTCGTGAAATGACCGCAACGGCGCGCAAGATTGAGGTAGAGAAGATGGATCGCCGCATTTCGGTGCCGCCGGCCCATGACGAACTCTCGGAATTGGCCGAGACCTTCAATCACATGCTCGAGCGGTTGGAGACTGGGTTCAAGCAGCAGCAGCGTTTCGTATCGGATGCTTCCCATGAGCTTCGGACGCCAGTCACCGTTATTCTGGGCTATTCGGACTTGCTTTCCCGCTGGGGGCGGCAGGATGAAGAGATTCTCGACGAAGGTATTTCCTCCATTCGTTCCGAGGCGGAGGACATGCAGCAGCTTATCGAAAAGCTGCTGTTCTTGGCGCGTGCTGACCAGAAGCGGCAGGTTCTTCACAAAGAGCGTATTGAGCTTTCGGAACTGCTGGAAGATGTTATGCGTAAGATGAAGCTGGTAACGAAAACTCATACGGTTGATTTGCTGGAAAATGCCCAGGGGGTTATTTTCGCAGACCAGGTCACCATGCGTCAGATGATACGTATTTTCTTGGAGAACAGTACGAAATATACCCCGAAGGGCGGTCGTATCACGGCTAGTTCTCATCGGCTGCCGGAGGGTGGCTTTATCCAGTTGGAGCTAGCGGATAATGGCATCGGTATCGCCAAGGAAGATCAGCAGAAGGTATTTGAGCGATTTTATCGTGTCGATGCATCGCGAACCAAGGCGGAAGGCGGTGTGAGTGGCACTGGTCTAGGCCTATCGATTGCCAGCTGGATTTGTGAGCAGCATGGAATCGAGATTTCCATGGACAGTGATTTGGGGAAGGGCACGAAGATAATTTTGAAGATTCCTTTGGCAGAAGGATGAAGGGATATGTCTCTCCCCGATAGGGGAGAGGCATATTTGTATGTAGAGATGCGAAAAGGAAAGGATGTACCGAGATGAAAGTTTTGGTTACCGGTGTGACCGGTCAGTTAGGGTTTGATTGCGTACGGGAATTACAAAAGCGTGGCTGGGAGGTTCGAGGGGTATCCAGTCGTGATTTCTCGTTGACGGATCCGGTAGGGATGCGAAAATACCTGGAAGCTTTCCGTCCGGAAGCTGTGATTCATTGCGCGGCTTATACGGCAGTGGACAAAGCAGAGGATGAGCCGGAGCTTTGTGAGGCAATCAATGCGGAAGGTACACGCTGCTTGGCTGAACTTTGCCGCGAGCTGGCGTGCAAGATGGTTTACATCAGTACGGATTACGTATTCCCCGGTAAGGGTGAGGAATACTACGAACCAGATGATATAAAAGATCCCTGCAATGCTTACGGCCGCTCGAAGCTTCATGGCGAAGAAGCGGTATTGAATTTGCTGGAGGAATACTTTATCGTTCGCATTTCCTGGGTGTTTGGCATCAACGGCAAGAACTTTATCCGCACAATGCTAAAGCTGTCGGAATCCCATGAGGAACTGACGGTAGTGGATGATCAGATTGGCTCACCGACTTATACGTATGATTTGGCAGTCTTGCTGGCGGATATGGTGCAGAGTGATAAATATGGGATTTATCATGCGACGAATGAAGGGGTCTGCTCCTGGGCGGAACTGGCAGCGGAAACCTTCCGCTTGGCCGGAAAGGACGTAAAGGTTACTCCAGTACCCTCGTCCGCGTATCCCACCAAGGCAGTGCGTCCGAAAAATTCCCGCATGAGCAAGGCATGTCTGGATAAAGCGGGCTTCAAACGCCTTCCCAAGTGGCAGGATGCGGTAAAACGCTACATAAAAGAGCTGAAAGAAAACTAAATAATAATAACGTCTCTTGAATATAGACATTTTACAAATATATTCGTCTCAGTTTGTACCTGATATAAATGGTTCACCGGAGAAAAACATTTTTACTAAAATATGTTGCAAGATTGTAAAGTTTAGTATATACTAACACATGTACTTATTGCGCGGACGGATTCGCGTTGTTTTGTAAAAGGTTGTAAAGGAGATGGTTAGCATGTCTAATCAGTTAAAAAAGATTGGCAGGAAGTACCAAGAGACGGCACTGATTAAACTCATTGCCGTTGGCTTGGTTATTGGTATTATCCTAGCGGTATTTGCACCGCAGACGGTCCCCGTGATTTCTATTTTTGGTGACCTCTTTGTACGGGCACTCAAAGGGGTGGCGCCGATTCTCGTGTTTGTGCTGGTCATGAATGCGATGGCCCAGAAAAACGCCGATGCCAGCGCCTCGATGCGCCCTATCGTCAAACTCTATGTGATTGCTACTTTCCTGGCGTCGCTGGTGGCGGTTGGTTTCTCGTTTGCCTTCCCGACCAGCCTGCAGCTGCAGATGGCTGATGCCAAGCTCGCTCCACCGAGCGGCATCCTGGAAGTCTTACATAACTTGATTTTGAGTGTGGTGGACAATCCGATTCATGCAATCGCTTCGGCGAACTACATCGCGAAGGCGTCTATCCCCGGTCTTCGGGAAACGCTGCCTGCAAAGACGGACGTCTGGGGAAATCCGGTCAAAAATGAGGGCGGCGTTCGGAACTTCCTGAACCGCAATATCAACCCCGGAAATATAACGACGTACAGAACCGACGCTGTGGCCAATGAGATCACAAAGATCAGCGAGGCGACAAACACATCCCTGTACCCCGACCGTACCGCTCCGCGCTCGTTGAAGGTAGATGGGGAATCCGTGACCCTGACCTTTGAGCAGCGCAGTATGTATCAGAAAGCATACGGTGACGCGTATGCTTCCGCTGTCTCGTCACTTATGAACGACAAGAATTACAAGGCCATGCCGGACAGCATGAAAGCCGAAATTCTCAAGCAAGCAAAGGACACCGCGACGGAGCAGGCGCGTGACAGTCTTGGTATTGGATACGAAATGAAAGCATCCGCGCAGAAGATCTTAGAGACTTCCGGCGCAGACCGGAACAATGCCATGATCGCGGCTGCGGTCAAGGCGCAGCATTACATGTCCGACGACACGAAGAAGCAGCTTTCCAACGTGGAAAAACAGTTCGGCGGGGCTGATTATATTGGCCTTTCGGAAGAACTGATCAATTCCGCGAAAGAGAAGGTCAGTGACTATTACAGCAAGGTCGAAGCTGCAAAGTACGGCGATGAGCTGTCTCAGACGGACAAGGATCTTGCCGACAAGAGCAGCAAAGAACTTGCAAAGTATTTCATGGATAAGACCATTGAATCCCGCTATACAGACGCAAACAAGAGCGGGACGAAAGCCGACGAGTATCTGAAAGCATACCGGCATGGCGAGC
>CALYVJ010000165.1 GCA_945494195.1 uncultured Selenomonas sp.
CGAACTCATCACCACATTATCCATTGCCATTATTGCAGTCAGCACAGGCCTGCGTCTGCTCTCGGGCACACTCTCTTTTGGCACAGCTTTTTTCGTGCTGCTGCTGGCACCAAAATTTTATGAGCCATTGCGGCAAGGTGGCCTTGCCTTCCACGCCTTTATGGATGCGCATACTGCTTGGCAAAAATTGCAGGACTTCCTTGCTTGTGACGCCACGGTATCTCCCCGGGGGCACTATGAACGACTCCAAATCCCACCGGCAATATTACTCGAGTCTCTGTGCTACAGTTACCCAGGTACCCACACAACAGTCATCAGGCAGCTGGCGCTCACCCTTCCCGCGGACAAGATTACCATGATTACCGGTTCAAGCGGCTGTGGAAAAAGCACCCTGCTGAAACTCCTAGCCGGGCTTTATCGGCCGGATTCGGGGACTATATCCCTCAACGGCCAGCTCCTTGCCACCATGTCGCCAGCCAGCCGCCAAAAACTGATTGCCTACGTTCCCCAAGAGCCTCATATCTTTGCCACCAGCCTGCGAAACAATGTCTGCCTGTTTCAATCCGTTCCTGATGAACGCATCCGGCAGGCACTGCGGCTCGCCTCACTGGAGGAATGGTATCACGCCCTGCCCCAGGGCCTCGATACCCCCTTGGGCCCAGGAGGACTTCCCCTTTCGGAGGGCCAGCGCAAGCGCCTGGGGCTGGCCAGAGCCCTGCTGCAAAACCGCCCCGTTACACTGCTCGATGAACCTACAGCTGGCATGAACGAGGAACTGGAAAACCAAGTCCTGCGTGCCATCACGGCCTTTGCCCGCCACCGGACGGTAGTTCTCGTCTCCCATCGCCCAGCGGTCAAAGCCATTGCCGATACAATCATCGAACTACAGCCAGGAGGTGGTCCCACATGATTTCCCAGCAATCTTTTCTCCAAGACCTGCTAAAACTGCCACGCTTCAGCATATTGCTTTCCTCTGCGCTGGCCGCTCTTGCAGCCGCCAGCTGCACCATTGGCCTTATGGGGACCGCCGCTTGGCTTATTTCCTCCGCCGCCCTGCAACCGCCTCTTGCCACTCTTACCCTTGCCATCACTGCCGTTCGGGCCTTTGGTATTGGCCGGGCTGTATTCCGCTACCTGGAACGCTACCTTTCCCATAAGCTGGCCTTCCACAGCTTCACCAAACTGCAACTATTCCTCTACGACCGGGCAACTGCTGCCCTCCCCCTGCGCGAAGGACTGACTGCTCAGGGACAATGGCTGCAGGCACTTACCGCAGGCTGCAGCATCTTACGGGATTTCTACCTGCGCGGCCTCCTCCCCCCCCTCGTCAACCTGTTGCTGCTCATCGCCATCATAACGGGACTTTATCCCCTGGTAGGAAAGCTAGCACTGCTTCTCCTGCCACTCTTTCTCCTGCACCTGTTGCTTCCCTATTGGATATCAGTCATGCCCGCACCATCTGCCGGTACCTACCGGACAATTCTGTCCGATTCGGTAAGCGGGCGCGACGAACTCGATGCCGCGGGCAGCTGGGCTGCCTTCCTTACCCATTTAGACCAGCAAGCAAATACCCTGAACTTACACCAACAGCAAGAATCTGCCAGGGATTACCAAACTGATTTTCTACTCCAGCTGCTCGATGCCCTTGTCTTTCTGCTGCTATTGGCTGCCCTTGCCCAATGTGTACTGCTAGACACTTCCTTGCATTATATTGACCTTTCCGTCTGGCTGATGCTCCTCTTGGCACAGATCCAGGAACTGCAACCACTAGCTGCGGCCGCCCGCACCATTCAGCAAAGCCAGCAGGCCGCACAAGCTATTTTGTCACAGCCATCTCCCCAGTCACTAGCCAGATCTGCTGCTCATGCTGACAAATCCAAACAAGTGCTGGCAGTCCAACAGTTGTTTTTTGGTTATCAGCCAGCGATCCCCATCCTTCACGGCCTTTCCTTCCGCATGGCAAACGGTCAGCACACCGCCATCGTAGGCGACAGCGGTTCGGGCAAAACCACTCTGGCCGGACTTATCTGCGGCTTTTGGCCCGCCGATAGTGGTTCTATCTATCTGACCGGTCAAATATCCGCCAACCTTCAAACCTCTTTTCTCTTCACCGGCACCATCCGTGACAACTTTCAGCGCCTCATCCCCGGGATTTCCGATGCAGCCATTCTTCGCTGCCTGAGGATTTCCCAACTTGACCGCTGGCTTACGAATCAACCTGCCGGACTTGACACTTACCTTACAGCGGATGCGCAAAATCTCTCCGGCGGCCAGCGAAACCGCTTGCTCACCGCCCTGGCCTTGGCCAAACCTGGCAACCTTTTGATTCTCGATGAGCCAACGGCCGGTCTGGACAAAAAAACAGCCTCCGCACTGCTTACCGAGCTCCTCATAGAGCTTGATAAGCAGCAGCGGACGCTGCTGCTCATTACCCATGATTCACCGGCTGCTGCCATGATGAAGCAGGTTATCCATCTTTAACTATTTCATTTCTGTATCATAGTCTTTGCTGCGGACGATTCGCTTACGCATCGCATCAAACTTCGGATTTATCACGCTTTTGGCCGGATTGAACTCTACCGTACGGATTCCCAACAGATCCATAACCGTATGAATCATATCATCAGTCATATAGGGGCGATTGACCGCTGCGCAGACCGCCTGCCATTTTTGCGGATGCTTTTCCCGGTATTGG
Organism: uncultured Selenomonas sp.; assembly: GCA_945494195.1. Lineage (GTDB taxonomy): Bacteria > Bacillota > Negativicutes > Selenomonadales > Selenomonadaceae > Selenomonas_A. Next base: position 2,696 of record CALYVJ010000165.1, read on the forward strand.
GGAGAAGCCCAAAAGATAAGCGGAACTTCTAGCTGCTGATGGTTCGGATTTTCCTCCACATGACCGGCAAAATTGCTGCCGTTGTCATAGATGGTCTCGCCATGGTCTGGCAAATAAATCACAATGGCTTCTTTATCCTGGAATTTGCCCAACAGGGAGCTTACCACAAAGTCATTGTAAAACATAGCATTTTCGTACTGGGCAATTTCCGTGCGCTTTTCTTCTGACAAATCATTCTGCGGTGCAGGAATATCGTCCTTGTTAAATTTCGTAAAGAGGTACGGGAACCGCATATAATAAAGGCCATGACCGCCCATGAGATGCAACACGTAGAAATTCTTTTCCGCTGGCTGCTGCAATGCTTCCTCCACTAAGGGGAAGAGTTCCTCATCCAGCCGCCCGCCGTCTTCATGAGACTCCCGCAGCTGGGTGAAGCGCTTTACATCACTGCGTCCCGCAAAGAGCTGGGCTACATTGCCCCAGATGCCAGAACTTTCCTGATTAGAAAGCCAATAAGTCTTATAGCCAGCAGCCCGCATGACATCGATAAGATTGTTGTACCGATACCATTCCTTATCCGATTCCACATCATGGAAGGTAAAGAGCTCCCGCAGCACGGCGACGGTAGCCCCCTGGGGGCTGATGGTGTCGCGAAATACCGCCAGCTCTCCCTTGCGGCTTAGCTCGTCAAGGTTCGGCGTATTGTCAAGGGGATAGCCATAAAGATGCAGCCGGTCGCGATTAGTCGACTCACCTAGTATGAACACCACATACGGAACATCACTGTCATTTTCCGTGATTTCCACATTGGCGGCAGCCTGCTGCTTGAGTTCCTCAAAGGCCCGAATATTCCGCACGGAGGTATCAATAGCCCGTCCCACCCGCACAGCGGGAATATCCAGAGAATCGTTGATGACAAAGGAATTGTACTGCTGCCAGAGGCAAATTCCAGCCCCCAGCCCCGCCAACAAAAAAGCTGGCAGCAGCCGGCTCCGGTTATGACGGGTCATAACGGTAAGCCGTGGCTGATATCCATAGCGATAAATAGCGGCCAAAAAAGTCAGGGCACCACCGCCAACAGCTGCCCCCTTCCAGCCGACATACATCCGCAGAAACTCCCCTGCCTCGTGAAAATTCGTCTGCAAAAGCGCCGTAATGATTCCCGCCCCCACCAGGGTCTGGTAATTGTAAATGGAAAAACACTCCAGTGCTCCCAAAATTGCCGACACAACCAGCGCAGCCTGCCAAAGGCCCCGGCGCAGCCTTCGCTGGGGAATCAGCCCAATTCCCATGACGAAGAGTACCACGCCTGCCAGCAGAAAAATCGCATCAATCGCCAATACCGGCAGCTGCTGTGCCTTATACATATGGATGTTCTGCCAGACTATCGTAAAGAAATTCAGACCAAAAAGCCCCAGTATGACTCCCGTCTGCCCCTCAGCTGCCTGCTGCATCCGCGCCCATACCTTTAGGAAAAATGCCTTCCCACGCACAAAAAAGCCCCCTACCCTGCTGCGAAATTCATGATATAATGTCATTATTATATCATGATATGGGAGGAAATTTTCATGACACAAGATGAATTTCATAAATTGGTGCACTTTGTAATGGATACACCGGCCAAACCGCCTCATTCCCTCTTTGTCGGCGGCATGGACAATTGGCATGCCCGGGCCCGTCTGGCTCATTTTCTGGCCATGAAGGGAATCGATAAGACCGAAGAAGCCTTAGAACTCTTCCACAGTGTCGTCGAGGCAGAAATCGACGAAGAAAACGCCGAGGATGTCGAAGAAAAAGTTTACGCTCTCCAACGTCTCAGCCTTATGGAACGAGACCAGAATCAAAACGATGAAGCTCTCACGCACATCAATCAGGCCATCGAGCTGGCTGAATCTACCGATTTCCTTTACAAATACATCCTGCGCGGCGAACTCTGGGCGGACCGCTGGAACCTGCTTCATAAGATGGGCATGACCAAAGAAGCTGAGGCCGAAGCCGACGAGCGCATCGATTTCTACAAGGATATTCCGGTGAAGCACAACAGCTATCTCTACTACGGCTACCGGTTCAAAGCCCAGCTATCTGCGGAACGCGGCGTTACGCTGGTGGCCAAAGATTACATGCATATGGCTATCCACTCCATGGAAATTCCAGCGCAATACGAAGCCGGTCTCGAAACGGCCTTCGCTGCGACCCACGACAACGCTTCGTGGATTCTCAGCGAAGTCGATAAAGCAACTCCAAACCCAGAAAAACTCCACTGGGACATCTAAGCCAAAAGGACCTGTGAAATTACAGTTTATCGGTTAGCGGAGCCTCATTCGAAGCAGCTCTTCGCCGCCGCTAGGGGCAGTGCCAACACTACGCGGGAGAT
>CALYVJ010000166.1 GCA_945494195.1 uncultured Selenomonas sp.
TTTTGCGCAAGAGACTGTCTTTTCCGATAAGCCTGCCCAAATGGCTAAGAAGTGGGAGGAACAAGGCGCAAAGTTCCTGCATCTTGTTGATCTTGATGGCGCTCTGTCCGGTAAGTCTTGTAATCTGGATACCGTTAAGGAAATCCTAGCGGTGGTAAATATTCCGGTGGAGCTCGGTGGCGGCATCCGCACGATGGAGAATATCGACAAAGTGCTGGCACTGGGCGTACGCCGCGTCATCCTCGGATCGGTGGCGGTCAAGAACCCTGCCCTCGTCAAAGAGGCCTGTGCCAAGTATGATGACCGCATCGTGGTCGGCATCGATGCCAAAGACGGCATTGTTGCCGTCGATGGCTGGGGTGTTTCCGGGGATGTGGATGTCACGACGCTGGCCAAGGAAATGAAGAAAGCTGGAGTCAAGACCATCATCTATACGGATATTTCCCGCGATGGTACGCTGGAAGGCGTCAACGTGGAGGCTACGGCCAAGCTGGCCCGGGAAAGCGGCGTGAATATCGTCGCCTCGGGGGGCGTCAAGTCAACGGCGGATATCGAAGCCCTCAAGCCCTATGAAAAGGACGGCATTGAAGGCGTGATTGTCGGCAAATCGATCTATATGGGTACCCTGGATTTACAGCAGGCTATTGAAATTCCCGCCAAGGAGGATCAAAATGTATACGAAACGGATAATTCCTTGTCTTGACGTCAAAGATGGCCGGGTGGTCAAGGGAACCAATTTTGTAGGCCTGCGGGATGCAGGCGATCCGGTGGAGCTGGCGGCACGCTATGACAAAGAGCGTGCCGATGAGCTGGTCTTCCTCGACATCACGGCCTCCAACGAAGAACGCAATACCATGGTGCAGGTAGCCAAGGAATGCGCCTCCCAGGTCTTCATCCCCTTCACGGTGGGCGGCGGCATCCGCTCGGTGGAGGACATGCGCCGCATGCTTAAGGCTGGAGCGGACAAGACCTCTCTTAACACAGCTGCCATCAAGAATCCTGAGCTCATCCGCGAAGGTGCCGAAAAGTTCGGCAGCCAGTGTGTCGTGCTGGCGGTGGATGCCCGCCGTACAGGCGAGGACAAATGGGAAGTCTTCATCAATGGCGGCCGCACGCCGACGGGCCTTGACTGCATCGAATGGGTCAAGAAGGCCGTGGCCCTCGGTGCTGGCGAAATCCTGCTCACGAGCATGGATGCCGATGGCACGAAGGATGGGTATGATATCCCGATGACGCGGGCAGTCTCGGAGGCCGTCGATGTGCCCGTCATCGCTTCGGGCGGTGCTGGCAAGCTCGAGCACTTCTACGATGTGCTGACGCTGGGCAAGGCGGATGCGGTTCTGGCAGCTTCGGTGTTCCACTATGGCCAGTTCGCGGTGCGGCAGGTCAAGGATTATCTGAAATCTCGTGGCGTGGAGGTAAGATTCTGATGGACAAAAACATTGATATTTCCATGGTAAAATTTGACGAAAAAGGTCTGGTACCGGCCATCATCCAGGAGGAGAACGGTCAGGTCCTCATGATGGCCTATATGAATGAGGAATCCCTCAAGAAGACGATTAATACGGGGTATACCTGGTTCTTCAGCCGCAGCCGCCAAAAACTCTGGAACAAGGGCGAAGAGTCTGGCAACAAGCAAAAGGTGCGGGAAATCTCCTACGACTGTGATGGCGACACGCTGCTGGTGCGGGTCCATCAGACGGGTGTGGCCTGCCATACGGGCACCTATACCTGCTTCAGCGGGCGCAAGCTCGTGGGCGAGGAGGAAAAGGGCGTGGCTGTCGTGCCGCCGGAGCCACAGGTATCGCTGGCTACGGTCTTGAATGACCTCTACAACGTCATCCAGGACCGCAAGCTCAATCCCGTGGAAGGCTCCTATACGAATTATCTTTTCGATAAAGGACAGGATAAGATTCTCAAGAAAGTCGGCGAGGAAGCCGTGGAGACGGTCATTGCCTCGAAGAATCAGGTGCCGGAGGAAGTCCTCTACGAGATGGGCGACCTCTGGTATCACTGCCTGGTACTGCTGGCCTATCACAAGCTCACGCCAGATCAGCTCTTAGATGAGCTTATGAGCCGCCGCAAGGGTGGAAACTATCACCAGTTCACAGGCAAGACCGGCGTCCGTCCGGATATGTAAGCGAGGATTCTCCTATGAAAGAATATCCAATCGCGCAGGAGTTCCTGGCCGCAACCACCATGGACAAGAATACCAGCGTCCCAAAAATGGAAGGTGCCGAACCGCCAGCACCGGAAAAAGCCGTGTCCCCTGGCACGAAGATCATTCCGCTGCCGGAGCCGGAATTGCTCCCCGATATGCCCGTCAACTTTCTGGAGGTCATCGAGCTGCGGGCTTCGGTGCGCCAGTACAGCCAAGTGCCGCTGACGATAAAGGAGCTTTCCTATCTGCTCTGGTGCACCCAGGGCGTCAAGATGGGACTGCCCAAGGGCGCCAGCAAGCGCAATGTGCCGTCAGCCGGTGCCCGCCATGCCTTCGAAACGTATCTTTTCATCCAGAACGTCAAGGGCATAAAGCGAGGGCTTTATCGCTATCTGGCCTTTGAGCACGCCCTGCTGCCGCTACGGACGGCAGAGGAAATGGGCGAAGCCTTCTGCGCCTGCTTCCGGGCCCAGAATATGGCCAAGAATAACGCGGTTACCTTTGTCTGGAGCGCCGTGCCAGAGCGCATGACCTATCTCTTCGGCAGCCGCGCTTACCGCTATTTGTTCCTCGATGTTGGCCATGTCTGCCAGAACCTATATCTTGCTGCCCAAACGGTTAAGATAGGCGTTTGTGCGCTTGGTGCTTATGACGATGATAAGCTTAACGAAGTCTTGGGACTCGATGGCAATGAGGAATTTGCTATCTATGGTGCCACGGTCGGTAAATTATAAACTTGACGTTAACCTATTGCATAGAAAAATCCCCCGGAGAATCGCCCTTATTGTACTGCCCCCCATATGTTAGACCTAGAAAATCTAACTTATGGGGGCTTTATCGTGGCAAATCTTACAACGATATCGCCGGAGTCACGAAGTTCTTTCCGCCACTTGGTCAAAGTGCTGTAACCGATGCCTAAGTTATTGGCGCAGCCACGCAAGCCAAGCTCCTTATGATCTTCGTAATATTGAATTGCGTCAAGTTTAAACTGTTTGTCATGTTGTTTAGCCATTCTGAAATCCTCCTCAAGATAGGTACATATATTGTACCATGTCATGAACTTATTTAGGATTTCTCATTTTGACTTGTACTATTTATATTTTAACTCCAACATCAAGGAAGAACGATTGTCACTAATAAATTCGAAAGATATTCCCAGAGCGTGCTTAGAAGAAGGTTCCCCCAAGACATCACAGGAAAAATTGGGTGATATGAAGCAAAAATGCATGATATGCAACTGGAAATGGATATCTTAAAAGAAACGATTGCTGTATTAAAAAAAGACCCAGGCATCAATCTAGACCCGCTAAAGAATCGGGAAAAGGTAGTGATAATTGATGCCTTACAACAAAAATATTCACTACCAGTGCTCTTGTTAAAGCTTGGCCTATCTAGAAGTAGTTATTATTACCAAAAGAAGGTACAGAACCGTATTGACAAATATGCCGACTTAAGAGAGAAAATTCGAGAAATATTCTTTAATAGCCGACAATGCTATGGATACCGTCGTATTTATGGACTTCTTCGCCGCGAGGGAATTATTCTTTCCGAAAAGATAATTCGGCGAATCATGTTCGAAGAAGGATTGCAAGTACCTGTTAAATCACATAAAAAGTACTCATCGTATCAAGGTGAAATAACCCCTTCCGTTGAAAATTTACTAAATCGGGATTTTCATGCAGATGCACCGAATAAAAAATGGCTCACTGATATAACAGAATTATCCATATCCGCCAGCAAGGTTTATTTATCTGCTTTGGTAGATTGTTTTGATGGAATGATTGTTGCCTGGAGGTTGGGGACAAGTCCCAATGCCAATCTAGTGAACAGTATGTTGGCAGACGGTATTCGCCAGCTTGGCCCTGGAGAGCATCCTATCGTCCATACAGATCGAGGATGCCATTATCGCTGGCCTGGTTGGATTAAATGTATGGAAAAAGCACTTCTGACAAGGTCAATGTCAAAGAAGGGTTGTTCTCCTGATAATGCCGCACGTATCTAGGAGTAAAAAGATGGATCGTACTGTCAAATCGCCGGTTCTGCAGCATTTGCTGCAGGCTTGTCCTGTGCCGGGCCTGATGACGAGCACCTGCTCGCGCGCAACACCTTCATCGGCGACCTCTACAATGAGTTCCAGCAGGAGCAGTCGCGCGAGAACTTCCTGCGCGTGCTCGTCGCCAACTACATCCTCGAGGGCATCTACTTCTACTCGGGATTCATGTTCTTCTCCAACCTCGGCCGCATGCCGGGCTCGGTGCAGGAGATCCACTACATCAACCGCGACGAGAACACGCACCTCTGGCTGTTCCGCAACATCCTGCGCGACCTGCGCGCGGAGGAGCCGGACCTCTTCACGGCGGAGAGCGAGGAGATGATGCGCGAGATGATCCGCGAGGGCGTGCGCCAGGAAATCGCCTGGGGCAAGTACGCCATCGGCAACGAGGTCGAGGGCCTCAACGAGAAGATGATCGAGGACTACGTGCGCTACCTCGGCAATGCGCGCGCGGAGAGCATCGGCCTCGGCGCGCTCTACGAGGGCTATGAGGAAGAGCCGTCCTCGATGCGCTGGGTCAGTCAGTACGCCAACCCGAACTTCATCAAGACGGATTTCATCGAGGGCCGCAGCACGGCCTACGCCAAGAGCACGGCGCTTGTCGACGACCTCTGAGCCCTGTTGGCGAATCCGTTCCGTTGGACTCTGTTCTGTTTGCGGCGCGATTGCTCGCGTAGTATACTAGGATGTGGAAGGTTTTAAGGATTTCATCTAGTTTGAACAGGAAGGTGTTTCTATGAGCATTCGCATTGGTATCCTTGGTTACGGCAATCTGGGCCGCGGCGTTGAGTGTGCAGTCGAAGAGAATCCGGACATGGAGCTCGTCGCAGTCTTCACGCGCCGCGATCCCTC
>CALYVJ010000167.1 GCA_945494195.1 uncultured Selenomonas sp.
CGGCGTTGCTGCCACAAACGTCATCCCCACTTTCGCACATCCGTACATGTACGAGTTGGTCATATTGTTGCCATCACCAACATATGCCATCTTGAGCCCCTTGAGATTTTTCCCCTTATGCTCCTGAATCGTCAGGAGATCCGTCAAGACCTGGCAGGGATGCAAGAGATCCGTCAGCGCATTGATGACAGGAATATCCGCCCACTGGGCCAGCTCCTCCACCCGGTCATGACCGAACGTACGGATCATGATGCCATCAAGATAGCGTGAGAGGACACGAGCGGTATCTTTTATCGGCTCACCACGGCCCAGCTGCAAGTCGCGGTTGGAGAGGAACAGAGCCTGTCCCCCCAGCTGATACATACCAGTCTCGAAGGAAACTCGCGTACGCGTCGAGGATTTTTCAAAAATCATGCCCAAGGTCTTCCCCTTGAGCAAATGATGCTCAACCCCTGCTTTCTGCTTGGCTTTGAGCTCTTTTGCCAGTGTCAGGATTTCCTGCACTTCATCCACGGATAACTCGTGGATGGATAACATATCTTTTCCTTTCAGCATACTTTAACCTCCGTTACTGTAACTTATGTCCGCCACTATTGCATATTATAACACTTTGTTTTTTGCTTGTGAAGAGGAAACCGCAAATATTTTGTATACATATACAAGAATTATGCATATTGACTCATAACTTCATCAAGAATCCCCATCACTTCGTCCACCTGATCTTTTGTGATGATAAGCGGCGGAATGAACCGGAGCACCTTGCCAGCTGTACAGTTGATGATTGCCCCTTTCTCCAGGCATCCATTCACGATATCACGGCCATGTTCCGGACCAGAAAGCTCTGCGCCCAGAATCAATCCAGTACCGCGTACCTCTTGGATCAGTGCTGGATATTTTTTCATCAGTTCCTCCAGTTTATCCTTGAAGTAACCGCCGACTTCCTCCACCTGCTTGAGGAAATCTGCTTTGGGCACCGTATCAAGCACCACATTGGCAGCAGCGCACGCCAGCGGATTGCCGCCAAAAGTCGTGCCATGATCCCCCGGCTTAAAGGCCTTAGCAACTTCATCCGTAACGATAAAGGCCCCAATAGGAACACCACCAGCCAGCCCCTTAGCCAAAGTGACAATATCTGGTTTGACGCCGTATTTTTCATAGGCAAAGAACTTGCCGCTGCGGCCAATGCCCGCCTGAATTTCATCAAAAATCAGCAACGCTTGGTGCTTATCGCAAAGGGCACGGACTTTCTTCAGATAGTCGCCGTCCGGCGTATGAACGCCACCTTCGCCCTGAATAGTCTCCAGCATGACAGCCGCCGTCTTATCGCTCATCATGGCTTCCAATTCGCCGATGTCGTTGTAATGGACATAGTCAAAACCTTCCGGCAGCGGCCCTACGCCTTCATGATAATGCGGCTGACCGGTAGCCGTAAGCGTTGCAATCGTACGTCCATGGAAACTGTCCCAGGCGGTAATGATCTGCGATTTCTCCGGATTTATGCTATGCGCATATTTCCGGGCAATTTTAATAGCACCTTCATTGGCCTCGGCGCCAGAATTGCCAAAAAACGCTTTGCCTAGGCCACTCAATTTAACCAATTTGCTGGCAGCGTCTGCCTGCGGCTGGGTATAGTAGAGATTCGAACAATGAATCAGCCTGCCGGCCTGCTCAGCCACCGCCTGAACTAGCGGCTGATAATTATGCCCCAGGACATTGACCGCAATGCCGCCCAGAAAATCGATATACTTCTTACCATTGTTATCCCAGGCATATACCCCATTGCCATGGTCGAGAACAATCTTATAGCGGTTAAAGACCGGAAGATAATTATCCTTATCTTCCGAAAAAATAAGCTGATCAGTTTCTTTCATAACAGTATTCTCCTTATCTGACAACCTGCGTGCCAATACCTTGCTCGGTAAATACCTCGAGGATAATGGAATGGTCAAGACGTCCGTCGATAATATGCGTTTTTCCAGCGCCTTTTTCCAACGCGGTGAGACATGCCTCTACCTTAGGAATCATGCCACCAGCAATGATCCCCTCCTTGATATACTGCCGTGCCTCCGGCAAATGCAGAGTAGATATAAACGTACTCTTATCATGGAAGTCCTTATAAATCCCTTCAATGTCTGTCAACAGCAGCAGTTTTTCTGCCTCGAGGGCCCCGGCAATCTCTGCAGCGACATAGTCCGCATTGATGTTGTAACTTTCGCCATTCTCACCAACACCGATAGGGGCAATGATTGGCACATAGTCCTGATCCAAAAGGTCTTCGATGATTCCAGCATTGATTGCCGCCACTTCTCCGACATAGCCAATGTCCACTTTTTTGGATTCTTCCCCTTCATAGACGGTAGCTAATTTCTTACGCGCCTGGATAAGCCCAGCATCCTTGCCGCTCAGGCCTACCGCCTTGACGCCGCGGCGGTTCAACAGATTGACAATCTCTGAGTTGACCTTACCCTCGAGAACCATCTCGGCAATCTCCACTGTTTCCTCATCAGTGACCCGCAATCCCGCCACAAACGAAGACTGTTTGCCCACTTTCTTGAGGAATCCGGTAATCTCCGGACCGCCGCCATGAACAATGACCGGACGAATGCCGACGTACTTCATCAAAGCTACATCCTGCATGACTTTTTCCTTCAAAACATCGTTAATCATGGCATTGCCGCCGTATTTTATCACAATCGTCTTGCCGTAAAACTCCTGGATGTACGGGAGTGCTTCCACAAGGATTGCCGCCTTATCTTCTGGTTTAAACAAATCCATTCATCCCCTTCGACATGCTATCAGGTGTGATACTCCCCATTGATTTTCACGTACTCATACGAGAAGTCACAAGTCCATACCGTTGCCTCAGCCTCGCCATCGCCCATATCGATATCCATAACGATATCGTGAGCAGACATAACCGCACGCAGTTCCTCTTCGTCAAAGGCTGCGCCGACGCCATTTGCATAGACCGGAATCCCGCCGAATTTTACCACCGTTTTCTGCGGGTCCATAGGCACGCCAGCATATCCTACAGCACAGATGACACGCCCCCAGTTCGGATCTTCCCCGAAGAACGCCGTCTTGACCAGCGGGCTTTTCGCAACACTCATCGCAATGGTCTTGGCATCGCCAAAGGACTTCGTCCCCTTGACATTGACCGTCAAGAATTTCGTTGCCCCCTCGCCATCAGCAGCAATGCGTTTCGCCAGCCCCTGACAGATAGACTGCAGGGCATTCTTGAAAGTCTCGTAATCGTCGCCTTCCGCCGTGATTGGGTCATTGCCAGCGGCACCATTTGCCAATACGATGCACATATCATTGGTGCTCATATCGCCATCAATCGAAATCATATTGAACGAAACCTCAACAATTTCCGACAGGGCCTTCTGCAACATTTTGCTGTCAATGGCAGCATCCGTCGTGATAAAGCAAAGCATCGTTGCCATATTCGGCTGAATCATCCCCGAGCCCTTGGCAATGGCACCAAAACGAACTTCTTCCCCCCCAATGGTAACCGTCGTTGCGCAAGCCTTCGAATAGGTGTCCGTCGTAATAATCGCATTGCCAGCTTTTTCACTGCCATTCTCATCCAACTCTGCCACTGCCTGCTGAAGTCCTTTTTCCATCTTATCCATCGGCAGGTTCACACCGATAACGCCTGTCGAAGCGACAACGACATCATCCGCTGCACAGCCAAGTGCCTCGGCGGTAATTTTCTGCATAGCCAGCGCATCTTTCATGCCCTGCTCGCCCGTGCAGGCATTTGCACAGCCTGCGTTTGCCGCAATGGCATGAGCCGAACCCGTCTTTACCACATCCCGGGATACAAATACCGGAGCGGCTGCCACCGCATTCTGGGTAAAGGTCCCCGCGATAGCCGCTTCCTTCTCCGTATAGATAACTGCCACATCCAGATTGCCGCTCTTCTTAATCCCGGCCTTAACACCAGCTGCCTTGAATCCCTTCGGGAACGTAACGCCAGCTTTTACATTTTTCTCTGAAAACATAGTAACCAGTCCTTTCTATCATGGATACATCGGAACAAAATCAAGTCCCGTATTTTCCTCAAAACCACAAGCGATATTAAAATTCTGCACAGCCTGCCCAGCAGCGCCCTTTACCAGATTGTCGATAACGGACAGAACAATTACACGGTTCGTCCGCTCATCAATATGCCAGGCGATATCACAGAAATTAGAACCGCGGACATTTTTCGTTGAAGGATACGCTCCCCGTCCTAGCAAGCGGATAAAATGCTCCTTCCCATACAACTTTTCAAAAGCTGCATCCACCAGTTCCGGTGAAGCCCCTTCCTTCAAGGTTGCATAGCAAGTAGCGAGGATACCGCGGGACATAGGCACCAGATGCGGCGTAAAATTCAGCACGGTCTGCTCACCGGAAAGATCTGTAATGGCCTGTTCAATTTCCGGCGTATGTCGGTGTTTTGCCACATTATACGCACGGAAATTATCATAGAGTTCCGGGAAATGATTCGGCTGTTTTGCCGAACGTCCAGCGCCTGATACCCCCGATTTCGCATCGACGATAATGGTATTCACATCAATCAAGTGCTGTTTAGCCAGCGGCGCCAGCGCGAGGATACTAGCTGTCGTGAAGCAGCCTGCGTTGCCGATTATTTTCGCATCGCGGATATCTTCCCGATAAAGTTCTGCCAAGCCATAGACCCGAACCGCATCCTTATGGGTATGCGGCACATGATACCAAGCTTCATAAACCGATGTATCCGCGAATCGGTAGTCCGCCCCCAAATCGATAATACGTACCGGTTTATCCGCCAGTGCCTTGCCTACTTCCATCGCATGCCCATGCGGCAAACCGATGAATACAAAATCACTTTCACTGCCAATAGCTTCGATATCCTTCATGTTTACAAGCTTCATATCGTAAAGCCCGCGTAAGTGAGGATACAAATCACAAATATTCTCCCCCGTATGGCTTTCGGAAGTGATATGTACCACCTCAGCATCCGGATGCTGATAAAGAATGCGTAAAAGCTCGGCACCGGCATAGCCGGTAGCCCCTAAGACACTGACTTTCATTC
>CALYVJ010000168.1 GCA_945494195.1 uncultured Selenomonas sp.
TAGTAGGGCTTGCCAGCGGTCAAGCAGGGAGTTTTCGGGTATAATAGGTGTATGGCCTGTGAGACTGGCCCGCTGGAGACAACCTCCGATATGCACCGCTTGCAGGTGGTCGATGGTAAGGATGATGTCCATAGCCGTTCTCCTTCTTCCTCCGTCGGGGCAATTTTGGCAATGGGGATGCCGTTGACTAAGGCCAGCATGTGCGAAGTATCGATGCCGATGGGTATCCTTGCCTTTCGGTAGATTTCGAGCATCTGGCAATCTAAGGCGGTGCGTCCGTGGTAGTGCGATAAATCCGTTTTTCCCATATCGTCAACTCCTTTTGTTAATGCAGGGACGGCAGGCAGTTGTCCTGGTGGGCGGCGCAGTCCGCGAGCCACTTGTCGGCGGCCTGTCGGTGGATCATGATGCGCCGCCCGACGCGCAGGGCGGGAAATCCACGGACATGGGAGAGGCGGCGGGCGGTCTTTTCGCCGATGCCGGTAATACGGGAAAATTCGTTGATGGTGAGTAGGATTTTTTCTTGATTTTGCATAGGCATTTTCCTCGTTACGGCTGTATCACGTTGCACGGGGCAGTCGTATTATTATTATTTTGTATTTATTCGACGTTTTAATTATACTACTACATATTTTTAATGTCTATAACTGTCAGAAAATACGGTATATAAAAGAAATATAGCGTAGAAAATGGCGCTTCGTGATACAATGAGGACGAAAGGTGGTTTAAGGTGGCATGAAGGACGATGAAACAATTGACCGGTCAAATTTGACCGGTCAAGATATACAAGAAGGAACCGTGCAGCGTCCCGATCTGCGGGAAAGATTTGAGGGGCTGGCAAGGCAGAAAGCGAAGGATGGGGCGGATGATGTCTTTCCCATCCGTCTCAAGATGCTGCGGCAGGAGCTTGACTTGACGCAGAGTGAAATGGCACACATTGTTGATGTTCCTGTCCGGACGTATGCAAATTGGGAGCAGGGACGGTCATTTCCAAGTGTCGAGCGTCTGCCGCATCTGGCAGCGTTTTTCGATGTGCCTGTCGATTATCTTTTAGGGGTTAATCGCGAAACGGTCAATCATCGTATCATGGATCAGCTCGCCATCCTTACGCCTGAGCAGCGCAAGGCCGTGGAGCTGGTGCTCGTGAGTATGAAGAAAGAAGCGGAATGAAGGGGGGGAGACATATGGAAAAGAAACGGAAAAAACGCCGGGCAAATGGTGAGGGGTCGGTGTATTATAACAAAAAAACTGGCCGCTGGATGGCGCAGCTTGCTGTTGGTTATGATGGCAAGACGGGCCGTTTGCTGATGCGCGCCAAAAGTAGTGCCACGCAGGCCGAGGCCCTGGAAAATCTTGCCGCCTTGAAGGAACGGTATTTGCATACCGCGGCCGTCCTGGCGGATAAAATGACGGCCGGGCAGTGGCTGGATAAGTGGTTTGCCACTTACTCGCGTCCGCGGCTCCGCGCGACGACGGCAGAGCGCTATGCCTTTATGATTGGCGTGGCCAAGGAATATATCGGCAAACGACGGCTGGGGAAGGTAGCGGAATTTGATCTGCAAAATATCATCAACCAGCGTTTTGCGGATAACTATGAGCGGGCACGGTACTTCCGCGTCGTCATGCGCATGGCCTTTGGCCGTGCGGCAAAGCTCAAAATGATACCGGTAAATATCGCGGACGATTTACTCCTGCCACGCAAGCCGCACAAAAAGCCGTTCGTGCGGCCGACGAAGGAGCAGCGCGACGCGCTTCTGCGCGCCAAGACGCCATTTTTTGGCTGGCGGGAAATCCTGCTGACGGAGTTTATGACGGGTCTGCGGCGCGGCGAGCTGCTCGCCCTGCATTGGCGCGATATAAACCTTGCGGAAGGCTGGCTGGAGGTCCATCATAGTCTCGTCAATGCAGATGGCAAGGTCATGCTAACCGATCCCAAGACCGAGCAGAGCCGCCGCCGTATCTATATCCCGCAGGCACTTTGCCAGGAGCTGCGGGACTATCGCCATCTGCAGGGAATTGCACGGCTGGAGTCGGGACACTGGGAGCATCCCGACTTGGTATTTACGTATAAGGATGGGCAGTATATCAGTCCCGCGTATTTCTCGTCGTATTATGCCAAGGTTAGAAAGCGCCTTGGTATCCGGACGACCTTCCATATGTTGCGGCATGATTTAGCCTCCCGCATGAAGGACAGCAAGAAATTTGACTTGAAGGACATACAGGAGCAGCTGGGACATTCGCATATCAATGTCACGATGGACATCTACACCCACCTCAACGAGGAAAGCAGAGCCGATGTCGGGCGTTGGATGCAGGAGGATATGGGAAATGTCATTCCCATCGACGAAAAAAGACAGCAGCGGGAAATGAAATAGCCGCCAAAAAAAAATTTTTTTGCGGCATTTGCAAGTTATGACAATGTAACTTGTTATAACGTGGCATACGGTTGCGGCGTCGCTACATATTTATTACTAACAAATCCCACGAAAAACGATAGAAAAAAAAGCCCCGTGAAAAAGTATCACGGGGCTTTGGCCACAAAGGGGTAAGCGGGTTAAAATAAAATACTGGTAAGGATATAGGCATAACATTAAAAGTGTTATACTTACCGCCGATTCGGGGGATGTCTGCCGCTTGCAGACAGTTGACGTATGAACCGCAATCATGCTATGATAGTTCCAGGCATAAATTATCAACAGAAAACCTGTGCATAACAGGATAGCTTTTTTCTAGGTAAAAATTGAAACGTTAATATAGAGAAAAAAAGAAGTCCTATGGATTGCCGTCCACAAGACTTCCGCTGAATGATTTACGCCCCAAACACGTAAATCAAAGCTCTCTAGAATTGATTATAGCGTATCGAAATTGACTCGTCAAGTGTCATACTGTGCGTATAGTGAATTTAAGGGCGTAAACCATTTAGCACCAGCTCCAGCGGAGCAGGTGCTTTTTTCATGCGTAAAGCTGCCGTAGCGATACGGAGTGGGAAGTAGAAAGCACACTGCCGCGCAGACTGGTCGTGTTGAGTGGCAAGCACACGCAAAAGAAAACCATCGACGTTAATCACGCCGGGAATCACCGTTAGATGGTGGCGGGCCAACCGCAGCCTTTATAATCCAGATGCCCTGCGGGTGCAATTCCTGCAGGTGAGTCCACTGAGACGTGCAGTGTGGCAATAACAGTCCTGAGAGGCCCCTCACAAGGGTCGTTGAGGCAGGCGGAACAAAGCGTGGTAACGTCAGACCTGGTCACGAAATACGGGTGATTCCCGTCGAGAGTTCCGTTTCAGCAGTAATGCTGATTGCATGGATGAGGCGACCGACCGATCGGCCAATCAACCTTTTCATGTACCGCACTACCATAGAGAAACGAATCGGCTCGTTCTCGTTTCCTCTATGGCAGTGCGGCCTCAGCTCCCTCCCTCTCAACCATATCAAGGGGTTCGGGGTTCGTCAACAAAGTTACGTAAAAAAGTTCGAGGGGAAGAATTGGTATGCGGGAACCTAGTACAGGTATTCACGGAATGGGGATTTTGACGCGTCAACTATTGCCTAGTTAGGGATGGTTTGATATAGTTAGTATATAAAAAGTATTACTTAGCATATACTATGAGGGGCAGAAGTATGAAAATCATAGCGATAGCAAACCAAAAAGGCGGCGTGGCCAAGACGACGTCGACTTACAATCTGGCGGCGGCCAAGGCGGTGGCCTCGAAGAAAAATCGGGTGCTGATGATAGACCTTGATCCGCAGGCATCCCTGACTATCAGCTGCGGGCTGGAGCCGGGAACGGGCAATATGGAAAAATACAACATCTGCGCATTGTTCGAGACCGACAAGTATAAGCAGATAAATCCGGCGGAGTGCTGCTTTACCGTCGATGCGACAGGTCTTGAGAATCTGTACCTGCTGCCGTCAGACTTGGAGCTGGCGGTCAAAGAGGGCAACCTCATCGGCACGCGTAACTCGGATGTCCGGCTCTATACGGCCTTGGAGCAGCTGGCGCCATATTTTGACTACTGCTTTATTGACTGCCCACCGCAGCTCGGCACGCTCCTGCGTAATGCGCTGACGGCTGCCAATGAAGTCATCGTGCCATCCAAGACGGATTACCTTTCCTATCGCGGCCTCAAGGCATTGATGGAGACTATCGAGGGCATAAGGTCCGGCGACGGCGCAAGGTCACTCAACCCCGACTTGGAGTTTCGCGGGGTTATCGCGACGCTTTACAAAGGCTCGTCCAACGACCACCGTGACGTACTGGAGCTCTTGAAGAAAAACTACAACGTGCTCGGCGTTGTCAAAGACACCGTCGAAGTGAACCGCCGCCTTATCGAAGGACTGCCGATAGTTCTGGCGAATAAAGGCGCGGAAGTATCGGGTGTCT
The DNA here is from genome assembly GCA_945494195.1 of uncultured Selenomonas sp. Taxonomy (GTDB): domain Bacteria; phylum Bacillota; class Negativicutes; order Selenomonadales; family Selenomonadaceae; genus Selenomonas_A. The sequence continues at coordinate 4,387 of CALYVJ010000168.1, forward strand.
ACAAGAACATTGCAGATAAGATTCAAAAGTAATACTTATTATATAAATAGTATTAGCAAGCGTATAGAAAGTATTACTTAGTATATAAGGAGAACGGATATGGCAAGACTGATTGATAAAATCGAAGAACGGGAACGGCAGACGGAGGCGAAAGCTCCCGCGGAGAAAAAAACACCGGTCGTCGTGCGGATGACGGAGCAGACCAAATCCTCCAGCGGCAAAGATAAGCAGATTTCGGCCAAGGTCAACTCGGAGACTTATGCGGCGTTCACGGAAATAAACCGAGCCATGGGCATGTCCAACAACAGCGCCCTGAACATGATTATTGCCGACTACGTGCGCGAGAAACGCTACGTGCTGGAGGATATAAAGTAATACTTTTTATATGATAAGTATCGATATGTATATAGATAGTATTACTTAGTATATAATACTGTAGGCAGGTATGATGTATCGTCGCAAGGTATTCTCTGACCGAATGAGCCAATATGCTAAAGATATTTTTGTTCGCATTGGCTCATCATACAACATTACGTTGGAGGAATGGAATCACGACCAAGACCATGTGCATATCATGTTCCGTGCTCATCCTAATACAGAGCTGTCGAAATTCATCAATGCTTATAAAAGTGCCAGCTCTAGGCTAATCAAAAAAGATTTTC
>CALYVJ010000169.1 GCA_945494195.1 uncultured Selenomonas sp.
ACACCATATGAGGTCCATTTTGAGAAAGTGTTGCACTTAGCTTGACAATCCGTCCCCCAAAAGGTAAAAAATCGCCTAAAACCCAGGTGGGTGGATAATCACACTGCATGCTTTTGTTGAGCTGTTTTGGGCGACAGACGGCAAGCCTTCCGCCCACGCTGTCTGTGCGATAGCAGTATGTCTCGCCCAGGAAACGCAAAAGGCCGTCCATTGGTCTTGGACGGCCTTTCTCCCTCTACGGCTGACTTTTGCCCGAGGTGTTTACTGGTGGCTGTGCTTATTTCACCAGCACGGTAAACAGGTAGTTGGCTAACAATCCTGCCATCAAAGACAGCAAGAAGTCACGAAACAAAGGTAAATAACGCATGAACTACCCTCCCTTCCGCTGAGAGGTGCACAGCAAAATGATTATAGCATTTTATGACACGATGTGCTACAATATGAGTAAGGTAAATGTCGCATGAACGACAACAAGCGTTACAGGTTGACTGCCTGTGACGCAGAGGTCCGCTATACGGACAACAAAAAGCCACCCTTTTGGTCGAGGGTGGCTTTTTTTATTGTTCCTGCCAATAATCCGTGACGCCTCTAGCGATAGCCCTTGCAATCGCATCCCCATGCGACGTCAGCAGTCCCACGTCGTCGCTATCGATAAATCCCACCTCGACGAGCACGGCGGGCATGGTGGTATTTCTTAGCACGCAGAAACTCGGGTGCGCTTTGACGCCGCGCTTTTCGATGGCCGTCAGGTCGATATACTCACGCCTCCTTATCCGCCTCCACCATATCCTTCGGCAGATGCGTAAGCTTTGGCCCCGTCAAAACGGCCCCAAACGCCCAGCAGCGGAAACAAACCCGCCCGCGCGTTACCCGACAGTTACCCGACAAACACCCCAAAAACACGCACAAAAAAAGCCTCGTGAAAACTCACGAGACCAATGCTTTCAATGGCAGAGAGGGTGGGATTCGAACCCACGGTGGCTATTAACCACACTTGATTTCGAGTCAAGCACCTTCGACCACTCGGACACCTCTCCGTGTTCGTTGCGAACAGGAATATTATACCACAGGCCATTGGTTATTGTAAAGCCATCGTATTCAATAAAAGATAATTTATATCGTTAAAAGTTTCTTAAAAATTTTATCGTTTCTTATTGCACATCCTGATTCTTTCCTCTATAATAAACTTGCGGTCCTGCATAGACCGACGACACTCTATCGGGAGGTTTTGGTTTGAATAAACAAAACGCTGACCGGGCCACCGCTAGCTTCGCTTTACTGGAGGAGGATTTTTCCTGCTTCAAGCCAAAGCTGAGGATGTCCTTCTTGAGGCGGTAGGACTAGGTCAAAAAATGCAGGCAGCTTTTGACCGTCATAGCGACATTATGAGCTCTGCAGTGCTGAGGAAGGCTCTGTGCAGTAAAAAATGAGCTGATGACGCAGAAAGCCCCCGGATTACGAAATCCGGGGGCTTTTCCTTTTATCGCACGATTTCAGCGACAAAATCCAAGTTACACCGTTTGTATCTGCTGTTTCCGTTTCTGCTGGAACAACAGGATGATAACGAAGATAGCAATTCCGATAACGTCCGTCAAGAGTCCCGGCTTAATCATCAAAAGGCCGCCCACTACCAACAGGATGCGTTCTGGCGTACGGCAATTGTCTGCCAGATAACCAATCAACGCCGAGGACAATGCCACCATTCCGATAAGCGCAGTGACTGTCGACAACAGCAGATCTACAGCCGTCCCTTCCATCATCAGGATAACCGGCGATAACACGAAAATATACGGAATGATGAACGCCGCAATAGCCAGCTTCGAAGCATTGACACCCGTTTTCAGCGCATTGCCGCCACTTATGCCAGCCCCGGCATAAGCAGCTAATGCCACCGGCGGCGTTACATCGGCAATGATGCCAAAGTAAAACACAAACATATGCGCCGCCAGAACCGGAACCCCCATCTGCACCAGTGCCGGCGCAGCAATTGTCGACGTAATGACATAGTTAGCCGTTGTCGGCACGCCCATGCCCAGAATAATAGCTGTAATCATGGTAAAGAACATGGTCGGCAGCAGCATACCGCCGGACAATTCCAACAAGCCGGAGGCCAATTTGAGGCCAACACCCGTTTTGGTTACCACACCGATGATAATCCCAGCTGCAGCACAGGCTACCAGCACACCCAGGACATTGCGGGCACCTTTCTCCAAGCCCCGGACAATCTCAATCGGTTTCATGCGGGTTGACTTGCGAAAGGCCGAGCAAATGATGGACAAGACGATTGCCACCAATGCCGCACGCATCGGCGTATACCCCGACACGAGCAAGTAAACAATGACAATCAGCGGCAAGGCCAGATGGCCGCGTTCTTGCAAAAGCGTCAAGATTTTAGGCAGCTGATCACGCGGAATCCCCTTGAGATTCTTGCGCTTTGCCTCAAAATGTACCCCCAGCCATACGCCAGCAAAGTAAAGCAAGGCCGGAATGACAGCTGCCTTGACGATGTCGATATACGGCACACCAACAAATTCTGCCATCAGGAAAGCTGCGGCGCCCATTACCGGTGGCATCAGCTGGCCACCAGTGGAAGCTGCTGCCTCTACAGCGCCAGCAAAGTTCTTATGATACCCCAGCTTTTTCATCATCGGAATCGTAAGCGACCCTGTACCAACGACATTGGCAACCGAACTGCCGGAAACCGTCCCCATCAAGCCAGAGGACAGCACCGCCACTTTAGCCGGGCCACCGCTGGCCCAGCCGGCAATGGCATTGGCCAAATCGATGAAGAATTTCCCCAGCCCCGTAGATTCCAGATATGCTCCAAAGAGGATAAATAAGAAAATAAACGTCGAAGAAACACCCAAAGGAATACCAAAGATCCCCTCGGTCGTAAAATACAGATGGCTGACCAACTGCGAAAGCGTCAGTCCACGATGGGCCAACACGCCCGGCATGTATGGCCCAGCAAAAGCATAGCCCAGGAACACCAAGACTACGCAAACCATCGGCAGTCCTACGACACGACGGGTAGCCTCAATGACCAGCAAAATCCCCACAACACCTACGATCAAATCGACATCCGAAACGGTACCCGCCCGCAAAACGAGATTCTGAAATTCGTAGATGATATAGGCAGGAGCAGCTGCCCCCAAGACAGCCAACACCAAATCCAATGGGTGAATTTTATGGCGCGACCAAGATTTGCAAGTCGGGTATAAAAGATATACTAATGCTAAACCAAACCCAAGATGAATACCACGCTGCAGCTGTGCATCCAGCACGCCAAAAGTAGCGGTGTACAGCTGAAATACCGAGAACGCTATGGCAATAGCCGCCACGATTTTCGCCATAAAGCCCGTATACTCCATGGTATCGGACTCTTTATCGAATTCCTTCAGGACGTCCTCGGCTCTCTTTGCTTCAGACTCTTTCATGATAACAAACCCTTTCCTAGTGAATTGACATAGATTTCTACCGGCGTTCCCGGCGGATAAGATTCATAGATACGGTATTCCTGCCCCTCAAGAAAAAGAGTCAGTTTCGTGCCCACCCCTGTCCGGAGCGTAAGCGACGGGAAGTGCCGTTCCATATTATCCATGATGTAATAATCCCCTTCCTGCCGGAAATCCCCCTCCCCCTCCAGGAAGGGCAGGCCGACACCAAAGGATTGATACTTCGTAGAGTGAAGGACAAAACTATGACCATCCTCATCGATCGCCAGATATTCTTCCACCGGCGTTTTCTGTACGGAATGAATGAAGCGAATGGAAAACGCCGTACCAGGTGATGCCTGCATTACTGCCACGCGATTGCCGCCTGCCTTAACAAATAGACACGGCCTGCTGAGAATGTATCCACCGCCCAGCAATAGGAAAAGAACACCAAGCCAAACCATCGGCCGTTTCCACCAACACAATTTTGTCACTTTCCTCTCACGTAATTAGCCTTCCTCAACGATACGGAGGAAGGCTAACTGCTTTTCTTATTCCTTGAAGAACTTCTCGGCACCAGCGTTCATCGGTAAGGACATTCCCTTCATAGCACCATCTTTCGTGATGAGCTTGCCAACGGAATGAGCTGCCTGCAGCCGGTCGAGATTCGAGAAGATTGCCTTGGCAATCTCGTAGCCCAGCTTGTCATCGACTTTATCCGTAGCAACCAGCATAGCCATAACGGAAATCGTCTGAACTTCCTCATTGAAGCCTGCATACGTTCCTGCCGGAATCGTCGTCTTCGTGTAGAACGGATACTTCGCAATCAGCGCCTCAGCCTTGTCGCTGTCTACCGGCAGCAGTCGAATCTTGTTCTGGGAACTGATATCCTGAACCGATGCCGTTGGATAGCCTGCCGTCAGGAAAGCTGCGTCAACGTTGCCATCCTTGAGGGCACTGGCACCTTCCGCAAAGGACAGGTACTGAACTTCGATGTCATTATAGGTAATTCCATACGCTTCGAGAATCTGGCGGGCGTTTGCCTCAGCACCAGAGCCAGCTGCACCGACGGCCACCTTCTTGCCCTTCAAATCCTTGATGGATTTGATTCCCGAGCTGTCCAAGGTTACAAACTGGCAAGTCTCCGGATACAGCGTTGCGATACCGCGAATGTTGTCCACTTTCTTATCCTGGAACATTTCCGTACCATTCACGGCATAATAGGTAATATCATTCTGAACAATAGCCAGATCCACCGAGCCATCCTTCAGCATATTGATATTTGCCACGGTAGCACCGGTACTCTGCGCACTGGCGTTCATACCTTTGATATCCTTGTTAAGGATTTCGGCCATTGCACCACCAATGGGATAATACGTACCAGCTGTACCGCCCGTCGCGATATTCAGGAATTTCTTACCGCCGTCATCGCCGCCACAGCCTGTAAGAACTGCTGCCGAAACGACCATAGCCATGCCAATGGCTGCCAACTTCTTGAATTTACCAAAGTCCATACAAACGCCTCCTATGTCCATTTTTGCATACAATATTTTTCATACCACGTATGTAATTATAGCATAGCATAT
>CALYVJ010000170.1 GCA_945494195.1 uncultured Selenomonas sp.
TGGTTTGGGTAGTTTTTACCCGGGATGACACCGTTGGTGATTTCACGCGGTACGCCATGACGTCCAGCGGTCATGACATCGGCAACGCTGACACCTTTGCCGCCTTCCTGCCAGCCACCTTCAAGCTGATGGGCAGCAACGGCGCCGCCCCATAAAAATCCTTTTGGGAACCCCATGATCTGATACCTCACTTGTTCAGTTGATTTGTTGTGTTTTTGCTTCCAGAGCTTCCATGCGTTTGTAGGCATCCATGAACTCCAAAGCGATGGTTTTGAAGCCCTCGGCACTCATGAGCTGATCTTCTGCGTGGAGAATCAGCAGGGAAAGCGAGCTGCCGGGGCCATCCTGTGCTTCTTTTGTCAACAGGTTGGAATGGGCATCGTGCCCTTCTACGAACATTTCGTCTCCTTCGGAGATGAGCGATTCAGCTTTTCCAAAATGTCCTTTTTTCGCTTCTTGGATTGCCTCGATATAGCAGCTGCGGGCAGAGCCTACTGAGGAAATGATCTGGAATGCGGTAAGTTCAAGTCCGTCCATATGAGTACCTCAAGCCATAAGCGATTTTGCGTATTTCAAAACACCAGCGCCATCCATACGCCCATACATGCGCATATCGATGGCATCCACGGGGATGCCTGGGCAAAGTTCCGCAATCTTGTTTTTTTGGAAACGGACCTGGGGACCGAGAAGGATCACATCGGCATCGGAAGCTTTTGCGTTCGCTTCCGATGTCGGGTAGGCTGCGATGGTACAGTCATATGATTCCGTAGCAGCGGCTTCCTGCATTTTCTTTACCAGCATGCTGGTAGACATTCCAGCAGCACAAAGCAATACAATCTTTTTCATGATAATCTTCCTTTCCAATGTGGATTCCTTTTCAAGACAAGTTCACTATAACATAGTGTTTGTTATCGTTTCAATACGTTTGAGGCATCTTGGTAGTTTGTTTTGAATTATTGCAATAAAAACGTGAAACACTTGAAACAGTGTTTCACGTTCGTCTGCGGGTTTAACGGAAGTAGGTATTGGCTGCTGTACTGAGACCTAATAGCAAGCCGAACACCATGAGGCCGCCAGCAAAGTAGGCAGCACATATTTTGAAATTCCGTTCAGCGTAGTAGCCTTTGACATTCGTCCAAACGATATCGGCAGTAACCATTAATACAATAAAGCAGATGATATGGACAATATTGCGAAGAATATCCATTGCGGTAAAACTCCTAACTTCAATACAGATGGTAAATTTTCCAGGGAATCTGATCGACACGGATCGTTTTTAAAAACTCAACGATATCTTTCCGTCCGTAATAATGTGGGGTGCCATTATGATCCTGACTCATGAGGATGATGGGCATATTAGGGAAGAACTGCGAAAGTTCCTGGCGTGTCTTGATGAGGCGGGTGGTGTACATAGTTACCGATTGTTTGACTGCAACGACGGCAAACGTGACACCCTGTTCCAGGATAACAGCACCGTGAATATTCATAGAATACTCCTTTCTGGCCAGTCAATCTAACAAGTCATTCCAATACATTTATTTTAGCAAAGGGCAAAAACAGCATCAAGAGAAAAATGTTCGCTAAAAGCATTGCGGGAATAAATGTTCTGTGATAAGATAAGAACATGGATTTGACAAAAATATGTTCGGAGAAAGAATGTTTTGATAGAATAGATTCTCCTGGGAGGTTTCTTGCGATGAAGAAAAGATTGATGCAGCTGGTGGTTGTTGTGTTGTTGTTCGCTGTGGTCTCGCCATTTCAGTTATCCAATGAGTACCTTCGCACGAGTGATTTCGACACGGTGACCATCCGACAGGATGATAGTGTATGGAATCTCGCTCGTCGTTATACTGCCGATGAAAATAAAGCAAAGGATTTGCAACAGGCAATCATTGAAGTGAATGGACTGAAACCAGATGGCAGTAATTTGCGAGTAGGCCAACAGCTTCAGGTGCCGGTCATAAAAAAGACAAGTGGCACCCAGCTGGCAAAAAAATAATCGGAAAATCGCTTGACAGAAGTGAGGCAGACTCCTATAATAAGGAGCATCAAAGCAAAGACGAAGACACGACGGCAGATAAGCGTCTCTAAGAGAAGGATGCATTTGGTGCGAGCATCCCGGGATAATAGCTGCGGCCACCACTTCGGAGCTGTTTTGCTGAAGCCTTGGGGTGTGTAGGCGAGACCGGAGACTTTTCCGTTATCAAAGACTGAGTGGCTTTTCTATTGGCAGGAGAGCAATTTGGGTGGAACCACGATGCGAGAGCTTCGTCCCTATCTAGGGGCGGAGCTTTTTTATTTTAAGGAGGGTTTTTCATGTTAAAGATTACGCTCAAAGACGGCGCAGTCCGCGAAGTCGAAGAAGGCAAAAGCATCCTCGAGTTCGTCAAAGAAGTAAGCAACAGCCTGGCAAAGAAAGTCCTGGCTGCTAAAGTAGATGGTGAGACGAAAGACCTCACGACGGTCCTGACGAAGGACTGCCAGGTAGATTTCCTGACGTTTGAAGAGGCCGATGGCCGCTGGGCTCTGCGCCATACGGCATCCCATATCCTGGCACAGGCCGTAAAACGCCTCTATAAAGACCAGAACGTCAAGCTGGCCATCGGACCGGCTATCGACAATGGCTTCTACTACGATATCGATATGGACAAGCAGCTCGGTGAGGCTGATCTCAAGGATATCGAAAAAGAAATGAAGAAAATCGTCAAAGAGAACCTAAAGCTCGAGCGCAAAGAAGTCAGCCGTGCCGAGGCGCTCAAGATGTTCAAGGAGCTGGGCGAAAGCTACAAAGTCGAGCTCATCAACGACCTGCCGGAAGATGCATTGATTACGCTCTACACGCAGGGCGAGTTCACGGATCTCTGCGCTGGCCCGCACGTCGTATCGACGGGCAAGGTCAAGGCACTGAAGCTTCAGAGCGTTGCTGGTGCTTACTGGCGTGGCAGCGAGAAGAACAAGATGCTCCAGCGCATCTACGGTACGGCCTTCGAGAAACAGGCTGACCTCGATGAATATTTGCATATGCTCGAAGAGGCTGCGAAGCGCGACCACCGCAAGCTCGGCAAAGAGCTCGACCTCTTCAGTCTGCATGAGGAAGGCCCGGGCTTCCCGTTCTTCCATCCGAATGGCATGGTTGTCCGCAACGAGCTCATCGACTACTGGCGCGAAGTCCATCGCCGCTATGGCTATCAGGAAATCAAGACGCCGATGATCATGAACCGCAAGCTCTGGGAGACTTCCGGTCACTGGGATCATTATAAAGAAAACATGTACTTCACGCAGATTGATGGCGAAGACTATGCGGTAAAACCGATGAACTGCCCGGGCGGCATGCTGGTCTACAAATCCCATCAGCACAGCTACCGTGACCTGCCGCTGCGTCTCGGCGAGCTCGGTATCGTTCATCGCCATGAGCTCTCGGGTGCACTGCACGGCCTGTTCCGTGTCCGCAACTTCACGCAGGATGATGCGCATCTGTTCCTGACGCCGAACCAGATTGAGGAAGAAATCCAGCATACGATTGACCTGTTCGATGAAGTTTACAGCACGTTCGGTCTTACGTATACGGCAGAGCTCTCCACGCGTCCGGAGGATTCCATGGGCTCGGATGAAATCTGGGAGAGTGCAACGGAAGCCCTGCGCAATGCGCTCGAGCATCGCGGCCTCAAATATGTCATCAACGAAGGCGACGGTGCTTTCTACGGCCCGAAAATCGACTTCCATCTGCGCGATTCCATCGGCCGTACGTGGCAGTGCGGTACGATCCAGCTCGACATGCTGATGCCGGAGAAATTCGACCTCACGTATGTCGGCGAGGACGGCGAGAAACATCGTCCGGTCATGCTGCATCGTGTCGTCTATGGTTCGATTGAACGCTTCATCGGCATCCTCATCGAGAACTATGCCGGTGCCTTCCCGACGTGGCTCGCTCCGGTACAGGTCCGCATCCTGCCGATTACGGAGAAACACGCAGACTACGCTTACGAGCTCAAGAAGAAAATGTTCGATCTCGGCCTGCGCGTAGAAGTCGATGACCGCAACGAAAAAGTCGGCTACAAGATTCGCGAGAGCCAGGTCAAGAAAACGCCGTACACGCTCGTTGTCGGCGACCAGGAAGTTGCCGACAAGACGGCAGCTGTCCGTAAACGCGGCGTACAGGAAAGCACGACGATGAAGATTAACGACTTCATCGCCTATGTACAGGAAAAAATCGCCAGCAAGAGCGAAGAATTCTGATCAATCCGGTAAGCGAATGACCGGTCAGATCGCTGCCGCTTGACATGTCAGCTTTTTGACATGTCAGGCGGATAGGCTCCCCTTATGAGAGACAGTGAGACTGTCATCATAAGGGGAGTATTTTTATGCTGCGAAAAGGGCATCCATATCCCTGTCTGACAGGGCGCAGCTTCTTGCTAAAAACGTGTGGGCATGATACACTCCTTGTAAGAAAGGGGTTGTTACTCATGATAGATGGCAAACAAAAAGTGCTGGCGCTGGCGGCTCACATCGGCTACCTGTTCTTCGGCGTTGGCTATATATTGGTTCCGCTGGTACTGTATCTGATTTACGATAAGCAGGATGCTTTCATCGCCCAGCATGCCAAGCAGGCATTGATGGCCCAGGCTATTTTTGGCGTGGTCAGTGCTGTGGTCACCGGGCTTACCGTCCTGTTGATAGGCCTGTTCCTCTGGCCGCTGCTCCTTTTGCTGGGGGGAGTATGGTTCTGCTGCTCCATAATCGCCTGCTTCAAGGTAATCAACGAAAAAGAGTACCACTATCCGTTATTGGGACGGTTTTGATAGTTTCTGCAATGCTTGACATCTGACAGTTCGGTTTGACGTGTCAGATGTCTTTTGTTGTGTGAAGGAGCGCGGCCTATGCATGCAAGCAGGAATGAAACGCGGAGTCTTGGTCTTTGCGCCTGATGTGGGCTGTGATAGAATTAGCTTAGAGAAGTGGAACCCGAATTGCAATAATAAGTTGAACACCCGGCGAACCTTTATGCAG
>CALYVJ010000171.1 GCA_945494195.1 uncultured Selenomonas sp.
TATCCGGCGACGGCTTCATGATGACCTGGAACTGATGATGCTGGTACAGGCGGTTCGGGTTATCGCCATAGCGGCCATCAGCCGGACGGCGCGACGGCTCGACATAAGCAACATGCCACGGCTCCGGGCCAAGCACGCGCAGGAACGTGGACGGGTTCATCGTGCCGGCGCCCTTCTCGACATCATACGGCTCGGCCAGGATGCAGCCCTGTTCCGACCAGAATTTCTGCAGGGCCAGGATGATTTCCTGAAATTTCATGGGAACAACTCCTCTTCTAATAAATCTGCTACGGAAACGCAAAAAAGTCCCGCCCCCGTAACGTTATCGTTACAGGGACGAGACCTATCTTTCAAAATCCCGCGGTTCCACCCTGATTGGTTTTCCTATAGAAAACCCACCTCAAAGTATTGGGTTCTGCTCCAAAGTGCCCTTCGTCTCGTTGGCGGCCTTACACCATCGCCGCCTCGCTAAAGATGAGACTACTCCTCTTTATCATTGCTGACTACGAGTTTAACAAAAACGCGGACAAATGTCAACTCAACGAACCAGTTTTATGCCCGGAATAATTTTCTCTTCAAGCTGTTTGCCGATACCATCCTCTTTTTCCTTCGGATAGGCAATAGCCAGCAGCCAGGATTCCTCCTTGTCATACAGATAAACCACCTTCATGACCTCAGCCTCGCCACGCATTTTACAGTTCACCGTCGTGACAATTGCCTTATGGCCGTCAATTTCCGTTTCCATAGGATTCGTCGTAACATTTGTCATCTTAGCCGCTTTGCTCAAGGACTGGATATAGGAATCCGTCAGCGCTTTTCCCATATCGCCATAGAATTTCTGTGCCTTCTCCCCCGAAAGATCTCCGTACTTCTTTTCGATTTCCCCAGTATTCATGGTATTGGCAACTACCTCCACCATATGGATATCTTCGCCAGTGGGACGTTCCATATAGCTCTGTCCCTTGCGCAAGAACTCCTTCAACTGCGGATTGACCGGAATTTCCTTTGGCTGGCTCCCCAGCGCAAGGGGAAGTTCCAGCTGCATCGTATATACTTCGCCCTTGGCACTCACTGACTGCAACGGCTTGCCGCCAAAGCATCCCACCGCCAGCAGCAGGCTCAAAAACAGGACAGACACTAAAGGAATCATTTTTTTCTTCATCATAACACCTCAAAAGAAAAGCCCTCCCAACCTGAGAAGACTTTTTGCACCACAATAGCAATTCAGCCTACAGTGCCTGGATAAAAGCCAGTGACTTTAACGGCCGTCCCAGCATCGACTGCAAATAATTGAGCAGGATTTGTTCCGCCTGGAGCAAGAGCCGGGAACTTATCGTAATGGATTCATTTTCCTGCCAGTCAAAATCCCGCAGACTCAAGATAAAAAGCCGCAAATCCTCGGGGAATGGTATGGTGCCCGCCTCGCGGCACTCTTCGCAGAGAATGCCTCCCGCTGACTGCGAAAAAAACGCATCCCCCGTTATGGCTCTGCCACAATGGACACAGTGTTCATAATGGAGCTGCATACCAGTGAACTCCAGCAGCTGGTAAACAGCAGCAGCTGCCGTCACGCGCGGATTACGTGTTTCAAACGCCCCCAAGATAAGCAGCAACTGTTCAAACATCTGCGCTTCCGGCTGCCCCTCGGGCAGAAATTCCCGTAAAAACTCCGCCACAAAACTTCCATAGGACATTACCGTCAAATCTTCACTGAGTTTCCGGTAATGCTGTTTGAGGGTACATTGCTTCACCGTATCGACCCGTTGGCCCTCAGCCAGCTGCAAGTCAAGGTGCGAAAACATCTGCATGCCTCCCGCCAGGGTGCTGCGCGGACGTCGGCAGCCAAAGGCGGCTGCCCGTACCAAACCTCGTTCCCGCGTAAAAAACGTCATCATCTTGTCCGCCTCGCCCCAGTTCTTCGCCCCCAGGACTACCGCTTCCGTCTGATAAAGCGCCATTACTTTACTTCCCTCTTAGCTAGTTCCTGCGCGGCCTCCGGCGAAATATTCCCGGCCGGATTTTCCTGCAGGTTCTTGTGACTCAGCCGTTTCGGCATAACAGCTCCTGCCGTCAGCATATACTGCAGTGCCGACTCACTGCTGATATCCAGATAAATAACATCCTTCTTGAGCACAAAGAGATTTGTGCCCCAAGTCATATTGAGGCTCCAGGGCACAAAGACACAGACATAATCATCCCCCAGCTGCTCTTTGAGCATGGGCGGCACATCCGCCATGATGAACCCCAACGCCTTCGACTGATGATAAGGCACCAGCACGACATGGTCAAACATATTATTCGACTCAAATACCGCCGTCGAAAGATGCTTGACACTGTTGTAGATAAATTTCACGACGGGAATCTTCCCCAGCAGTTTCTCCCCTAGATGGATGAGACGGCGAGTGGCCCAATAGGACGACGCCCAACCGGTCAGATAGATGAAGGCCAGCAGCGTGATAATCCCCATGCCAGGGAAATAAAACGGCAGATGTTTTCCGAGTACCCCTTCCGTAAAATGAAGCGTCTCCTCAATGACAAAAAAGGTAATGGCCACCGGAACCAACAGAATGAGGCCATTGATAAAGCGCCGGGAAATCCGGCCGGAAATACTGCTATTGTTTTTCTTTCCTTCGTTCGCACTCATCGCTCGTCACCAAATCCAAAATTACGCAAGATCCCATCGCGGTCACGCCAATCTTTGCGCACCTTGACCCAAAGATCCAAGAACACCCGCGATCCCAAGAGATTCTGGATATCCGTCCGAGCCAACGCTCCGATTTCACGAAGCATAGAGCCCTTCGCCCCGATGATGATCCCCTTTTGCGAATCACGCTCGACATAAATCGTTGCTCGGATATAGACATCCTCATTCGGACGCGTAGTCATCTCATCGACATCCACAGCAATGGCATGAGGAATCTCATCCCGCGTGAGATGCAGCGCCTTCTCGCGGATAAGTTCTGCCACGATAAGGCGCTCCGGCTGGTCGGTAATCATATCCTCTGGATAATACTGCGGCCCTTCCGGCAAATAGCCCTTGACCTCATCGAGCAAACCGTCAAGATTCATCTTTTCCATCGCCGAGATGGGCACGACACCGGCAAAGGAATACTTGCTGGTATAGTGGGCGATAATCGGCAAAGCCTGCTCGCGCTCAATCAAATCAATCTTATTGACGACAAGAATAACCGGACGCTTCGTCGCCTGCAAACGCTCCAGGATATACATCTCACCCGGTCCCAGCTTCTGCGTAGCATCTACGACGAAGAGGATGGCATCGACTTCCTTTAACGTGCCCTCAGCAGCCTTTACCATATACTCGCCCAGCTTATGCTTCGGTTTATGGATGCCCGGCGTATCCAGGAACACAATCTGCGCATCCGGCTCCGTCAGCACACACATGATGCGATTGCGGGTAGTCTGGGGCTTATCGCTCATGATAGCGATTTTCTGGCCAATAAGGGTATTGACCAGCGTGGATTTTCCCACATTCGGCCGGCCAATTACCGCAATGAAACCAGATTTATGCTTGCCTTTCTTCACAGCTGCCGACTGCTGCTTTTTCTCTGGGGAAGTCTTTTCCACCGCCTCATCGTCACGAGAGATTCCGAGCTGCTCCATGACATAGCGCTGCTCTTCCTCCATCTCCAGACGGTCCGCCTCTTCCATGTGGTCATAGCCCAGCAGATGGAGCATGCCATGAACCGTCAAAAAAGCCATCTCGCGGCGGACGCTGTGTCCAAAATCAGCCGCCTGTTCTTCCGCCCGTTCCACCGAAATGATAAGGTCGCCTAACACATCGACTTCTGGGTCCCCTTCGATTTCCGGCTCTTCGCTCTCATTGAGGGCAAAGGACAATACATCTGTCGGCCGGTCGATGCCCCGATACTGTTTATTGAGCGTGTGAATATACTCGTTATTGGTCAAGGTGACACTGACCTCGCCGTTTTCCACATCGTACAGCTTGCCTACCATTTCGGCAGCAGCCTTGACGTTATCGATATATTCCTGAGGAAACGTCAGCTCCTCCGGATAATTGCTAATGATTACTTCCATTCCTTATGCCTTTCCCTGTCTCTCTGCCTCAGCTTTTGCCTTGGCCTTTTTCTTTTTGGCTTCCCAATCGCCATACGCCTCAACGATGCGGGTAACCACCTCATGGCGAATGACATCCATCGGCGCCATCCTCACGATACCGACGCCCTTTACCCCCTTTAGGACTTCCGATGCTTCACGAAGTCCCGAAGTAACACCGCGGGGAAGATCTACCTGTCCCAGGTCTCCCGTAACCACCATACGGGAACCAAAACCAAGACGCGTCAAAAACATCTTCATCTGCTTGTCCGTCGTGTTCTGCGCCTCATCAAGGATAATAAACGCATCCTCGAGCGTACGACCGCGCATATAAGCCAGCGGTGCAATCTCAATGATGCCCTTGGCCATGAGCTTCTGGTATGCATCCTGCCCTAAGATGTCCTGCAGTGCATCGTAAAGCGGACGCAAATACGGGTCAACTTTATCCTGCAAATCGCCGGGCAAAAAGCCCAAACGCTCGCCAGCCTCGACGGCAGGACGCGTCAGGATAATCTTATTGATCTCCTTATTGCGCAGGGCCGCCACCGCCATGACGACTGCCAGATACGTCTTGCCCGTACCAGCCGGGCCAATGCCAAAGGTTATGGAATTGCGGCGAATCGTATCGAGATAAAGACGCTGACCGAGCGTCTTCGGACGGACATGACGGCCACGCGACGTCACGAGAATCGTATCGCCAAACAGCGTATGGAGTGCCTCGCCCTTGCCGCCCTTGACGAGCCCGATGCCATAGCGTACCTCATGCATCGTAATCGTCGTGCCCTGACGGTAGAGATACTGGAGCTCCTCAAGCACCTTGGCCGCCGGCTCCACCATTGCGGCCTCACCGAGAATCTCGATGCGGTCGCCACGACTTATGAACTGACAGTCAAAATTCTCC
>CALYVJ010000172.1 GCA_945494195.1 uncultured Selenomonas sp.
TTACCGTTCGCGCTTTTTTCGTTGCTGACATTTGTTGTAAAAAGTCGACACTGGCATATGTATTTGTCTTGCGGCTTGATTCAGAGACAATCGCCCCTGTTTCCAAGCTTGATAGGCCTGGGAAAATCCAGATGGCAAGGGCTTACAGGGGCGGCCGAAACGAACGCCCCGCTTGCGGGCTTCGGCAATGCCTTCGGCCTGCCGCTGGCGGAGGTTGCGCCGCTCATTCTCCGCGACAAAGGAGAGTACCTGCAAAACCACATCACTGACAAAGGTTCCCAGCAAATCCCGCCCCTTGCGGGTATCCAACAGCGGCATATCCAGTACAACGATATCCGCTCCCTTGACTTTCGTGATTTGCCGCCACTGTTCCAACACCTCCTGATAATTTCGTCCCAGCCGGTCAATCGAATGGATGCACAAGATGGTTTCCGAGTCGATGCGCCGCATAAGTTTTTGATACTGGGGCCGGGAAAAATCCTTGCCGGAAAGTTTGTCCATATAAATATTTTTCGGTTTTATCCCCATGCGTTCCATTGCCGCCAATTGGCGGTCTAGATTCTGTTCTCTGGTGCTCACCCGTACATACCCTAATAACTGCTGCATAATATTCCTCCCCATAAAAAATTGGGCTATGCCGGAAGCCGTAACTACCTGCATAGCCCGTTATGGGAAAAATGTTTATCGGATAAACCATGGTTTGAGGACAATCGTCACAAAAAACACCAGCGATGACAGCACTACGATGGTTGCCCCGGCTGCTATATTGAAGTAATAAGCCAAAATTAAGCCGCTGACGCCAGTTAAAAGTGCCAGACATACCGACACTGCATGATATTGTTTGACATTATTGGTCACGTTACGGGCCGCCGCCGCAGGCAGTACCAACAGGGCGTTGATAATCAGAATCCCCACCCACTGGATGCTGATGGATACAACCACTGCCAGGATTGCCGCGAACATTCCCTCCACCAAAAAGGTCTCAATCCCACGGCTGCGGGCAAAGGACGAATTGATGGATAGAACCAGCAATTTATTATAAAGGAAAGCCCAGCCAGCCACCACCAGCAAGAATACTACGGCTAGCGCCTGCAAATCCTCCTCGGTAATGCTGAGCACATCGCCAATGAGGAACGACGAAAACTTGTTGAAGCCGCCACCACTGGTCATAATCATCAGACCCAAAGCAATGGCCGTAGAAGAAAACACACCGATAATCGTATCCGTCGACGCTGTGCTCTTGTTTTTAATGTAGGTGATACAAAGGGCAAACAAAATGGAAAAGGCCACCAGCGATACCAGCGGCGATACCACCCCCAGCAATACTCCCAGCGCAATACCGGTGAAGGCACCATGTCCCAAGGAATCCGAAAAGAAAGCCATGCGGTTCGATACCACCATGGTGCTCAAAAGGCCAAACAACGGCGTAACCAGCAGAATGGCCAGTAATGCATGTTTCATGAACATGTGGCTGACCCATTCAAAAGGCAACACCGTATCCATGAAGCCATAAATCATTTCCATCAATCATCCCTCCTGGTCTTTTCCGCTTGCGCATCCATTGCCGCAGCCTCGCCCCCCGCCAACATGCCAAAGATGCGGCGCGTACGCGAATCACGGAACACCTCATCCGGCGTACCACTGGTAACGACGCTCTTATTCATCAATACCACCTGATCGGCATGCCGTGCGACCATATTGAGATCATGGGAAATCAAGATAATCGCCATGTCTTCTTTTTCACGCAGTTCCGCCAGTATTTCATAAAAAAGTTCTAGTCCATTCTGGTCAACGCCGGACACGGGCTCATCCAGCAGCAGCAAATCCGGCATGGGGTCAAGGGCCAGCGCCAACAGTACCCGCTGCAGCTCGCCGCCAGACAAGGCCCCCAGGCGTCGGTCAATCAGATGCTCCGCATGAACCCGGGCCAGACTTTTTTCCACCCACGGCCGCAGGCTCTTATCCGAACAGAGCCAAACCGGACGTTTCGAAAGACATGCCATGAAGATATCCATGACACTGGTGGGCGCACTGACATCAAACCGCAAGTATTGAGGCACATAGCCGATGACCGGATGGCCCGTATGCTTGCCCTTGGCATCCACATAGTGAAGTTTCCCCTGATGCGGAACCTCACCGAGAATGGCCTTCAAAAGGGTACTCTTGCCCGCCCCGTTCGGGCCGATTATGGCCGTCAACTGGCCACAATGGATGTGGATGTTTACTTTGTCAAAGATGGTCAGCCGGCCAATCTTGACCGCAAAATCTTCGATTCGGGTGCAGCATAATTTCGCGCAGTCTTCGCTGGAAGCTGCATGATGATGCATGATATTCTTAAACAAATTCGTTACTCCTCATAATTAGCGGGTCAACCGGCGAAAGGACCGGCTGCCGATGGCAAAGCCCAATACCGCATAAGCTGCCAGCACCAGCACCGATGCCAGCGCAATCTCACTGCCACTGCCAATGCCGCGCAGCAGATAACTCGTATGGGTAAGGGGCAAAAGCTCAATGATATAACGCAAGAAATCCGGCAAGGCCTGGGTGGAAAAAAAGGTGCCGCACAAAAACGACATCGGCAGCAGGATATAGGTGTTTACCTGGCTCATCTCCTCATAGGTCCGGATTTTCATCGCTGCGATAAAGCCAATTTCTGCAAAGATGATGCAGTTTAATACCAGCACCAGCAAAAAGAGCGGCGTCATAATGAAATGCGCACCAAATGCTAAGGCCAGTATCACAATAATAGCTGAGGACAGCAGACTGCGAAGTACTGCGGCCAGGACCTTGCCGATAACAAAGGCATCGGGCCATATAGGTGCCAGGATGTATTCCTCCAGGCTCTTATGGTAGATACGCTCAGCATGCACTGGCGTAATGCTGTTGAAGCTGATATTCATCGAATTGAGCGCCAGAATGCCCGGCACGAGAAAGTCCAGATAGGTACCCGAACCCACCTGAATACTTCGCCCCAATCCCCAGCCAAAGGCCACCAGATAGAGCATCGGTGCCACCATGCGGGACAGGATGAATTTTGTCATCCTCCGCTTCAGTACCACCCAATCGCGCCAAAACACCGTCCAGATATCGTAAAGCATCAGATGCCCTCCCTTCGTCCAGTGAGTTCGATAAAGGCGTCCTCAAGATTCGTCGGCCGGATGAGGATGGAACCATCCCCCTCCTGCCGGCCAGCAAACGCAGCTGCCGCCTGCTTTTCCGCAAAGAACTCGTACTCACGCCCATCGCTGTCATCCCATTCCACCGTATAGCGGCCGAGCTTTTCGCAGAAATTCTGCGGCGTATCCATCGCTACAAGTTTTCCCTTGTTCAAGATGGCCACCCGATTGCAAAGAGATTCTGCTTCCTCGATATAATGGGTAGTCAAAAAGACCGTGACCCCATCGCGGGCCATCTGCCGGATCAGCTGCCAAATACGGCGCCTCACCTGGGGGTCCAGTGCCACTGTCGGCTCATCCATGAAAAGGATTCGCGGACGATGCAAAAGAGCCCGTGCGATAAGCAAACGGCGTTTCATACCGCCCGACAAACGCCGCACCCCATCGTTTACCACCTCGGCAAGTTCCACATAGGACAAGAGCTCTTCAATGCGCTGCTGACGTTCTGCCTGCTTCATATGATGCAGCCGGGCATGAAGTTCCAGATTTTCCCTGACGGTCAAATCCTGGTCAAAATTCACATGTTGCGGTACCACGCCAATGATGCTCTTCAATTCCTGGGCATGTTTGGAAAGCTCCAGCCCCCGGTACTGAATCGAACCACTCGTAGGCTGGGTCTGCATTGTCAACAGGCGGATTGTCGTCGTCTTGCCAGCACCATTTGGGCCCAGCAAACCAAAGATTTCCCCTGCCTTTACTGAAAGGGACAGATTGTCCACTGCTGTTTTTTCACTGTTTTTCCCCATCTTTGTCTTATGGGGAAATTTCTTCACCAGATTTTCGATTTGAATCATGGTTTTTCTCCATATAATAGATCTACCATAGTTATTGTAGCAAACTCGTCAAGTTCTTGGACTTTCCACCCAAAATCCGCTACAATAGATTCTATCAGAATCGATAAGGAGATGTAAATATGACCGATAAACAAATCGACCTTTCCCCTGCGGAAGCCCAGCGCATGACCCGCAGCATTCAGGCCCTGCAAAAGCGCCTCCGAGATATGCATGCCATGCGGGATGATATCAATAAAGCCTTGTCCCGGGTAACGGAAGACAATCTCTCACTGGCTCTCACCCAGAAAAAGAACCTCAAAGCCCTCTCCCGGGAATACGACAAACTTAGCCAGGATGTCAAATGCCTTGACCCATTCGATGCAGCCCAAATCCTGGAGGAAGAATACAATTACATCCTGACCATCGGCAACGTTTTGGAAACCACCCGCGAACTCAAAAAGACCACCGGCCTCAAAGATACCGACCGGGATGCCATCCTTGGCGGTCTCATCCAATTCTATCACGGCCTGCGGCAGGAACTCACCGACGCCAAAACGTTCAAGAAAAATCAACCATTAAATGTTACGGCAAAATAAAAAAGACTGCGAAAAAGCCCTTTACGTTCAGATATAATATAGACGCCCCCCTAAGTTAGATTGATTCGTCTAACTTAGGGGGGCGTCTGCTAAATTATCAACGCACCTTTTACCAATTGCAGTTTATCGGTTCGTGGAACCTTATTCGAATCAGCTCTTCGCCGCCGCTAGGGACAGTGCCAACACTACGCGGGAGATGTTTTCCTAAACGAAATTTTTATCCTTAATTAAGCATCGAAAAAGTTGCAAAACGCGCTTCGCTTGAACGGTAGCAATTTTTCGACGAACGGTGAGGATAAAAATTTCGTTCTTCACGGAAACCATCAAACGCTTCGTTTATGGCACTGCCCCTAGCGGCGGCTGAGGATGTGGCGAGTTTCGCGGGGCTCCCCCCTCCGAGGGCGCAGCAATTCGTGCCGACTCTAACCG
>CALYVJ010000173.1 GCA_945494195.1 uncultured Selenomonas sp.
CGAAATTCATCGTGGATATCTTCCATGAAATGTATCCTGATTTTGGTAATGCTTTTATTCAGCAGGTGGATGGCAGCATTGACTATCACGAGCAGATTATTGATGATTTCCGTACCCCAAACAAGATGCCGCAGATTGCTGTTTCCGTCGATATGCTGGACACGGGTATTGATGTGCCGGAAGTGTTGAATCTTGTGTTCTTCAAGATGGTGCGCTCTTATAGTAAGTTCTGGCAGATGATTGGCCGAGGCACTCGTCTGTGTCCGGACCTTTTTGGCCCAGGGCTGGATAAGAAGAATTTTTATATTTTTGACTATGGCGGGAATTTTGAATACTTTAGTCTGCAAGGCAATAAGCTGAAGGAATCCAAGAATCAGCCGTCATTGGTAGAACGCATTTATAATTTGCAGGCCAATCTTTATCTGTTGCTCTATAAGGATAAAGATACAGAACGGCAGGCGTTTGCCCAAAAGCTTTTGGGGGAACTGCATGGGAAAGTAATGGCCTTGGATAATGATAGTTTCTTGGTTACCCAGAATCGCCAGCAGGTGGAAAAGTATCGGGATAGACGCAGTTGGGCAAACTTGACGGCAGATGATGTGGCGGAGATTGCTAAGCATATCGCTCCTATCATTACAGCACAGGATGAGGATGTGATGGCCCGCTTTTTTGACCAGAAGATGTATAGTATCCTGTATGATTACCTGATGACCAAAGATATTACAAGGAAGGCACAGCAGATAGAAGAAACTGCTGATAAGCTGAGTTTGCCTACCTTGCAGACCATTCCTCAGGTAAAGGCGAAGCAGGCCTTTATCCAGCAGGTGCGTTATCCTGAATATTGGGATGATGTGACCCTCGATAAAATCGAAAAAGTGCGGACAGAACTGCGTGATTTGTTGAAATTCCTGGAACCTGAGAGTCGTAAAATCTATTATACAGATTTTACCGATAATCTCCTTATGGTCAAGGAAACCCATGTGGTTACGCCTGAGCAGACTTCCGAAAGCTACAAGAAGAAGGTAGAACGCTATCTGAAAGAACATCAGGACAATCTTGCCGTCCATAAGCTTCGTACTAATAAGCGGTTGACTTCCACCGACCTGCGGGAATTGGAGCGTATCCTGTGGGAAGAACTGGGAACCCATGAGGATTATTGCAATCTCTATGGCGAATGTCCAGTAGGGCTGATGGTGCGCAAAACCGTGGGGATGGATCGGGCGGCTCTGGAGGAAGCTTTTGCGGAATTTCTGCAGGAGAAACGCTTGAATCTCCGTCAAATTGACTTTGTGAAGCGCATTATTGATTACTTGGCCAAGAATGGCGAGATGATTCCCCAAGATGTCAAGAAACCGGCTTTTGCTGGTATGAGCAATGTAGCTGCTTTGTTCAAGGGGAATCTAGGTGATGTGACTAGCATATTCAATAAGGTTGAGGAAGTAACTAGTAACGGTAGTGAGATTGCATAAAAAACTCTCGGACATTTGATTGGCTTACGTGTGAAGCAATCGAATGTCCGAGAGTTTTCTTTTCGTAATTGGGGAGCCGGCTGCAGGACCGTCAAACCGTGGTTGGCGTCGGGTTATTGGACGGGACAGCCGGCATGATTGGTTTATACATCAAGTATGCCATATATTCTGAATAGTTACACTATATTAGGGGGATACTTTTGCCGACAAGAGGGCGATGTTTCATAAACATTTCATAGGTATCGATTATAACGTGTTTAAGGATTCATATTTGTATTTATTTCAAATATGAGGTATTATGATTAGGTAATAAAAACAGTGCAGGAAAAAATCCATCAAGGAGGCACAACGATGTTGAATCACGAACAGTGGAATGGTTTTACCGGAGGGCTTTGGCGCGAGGAAATCAATGTCCGCGACTTTATACAGAAAAACTACCAGCCGTATGAGGGGGATGAATCCTTCCTGGCTGCTCCGACGGATGCTACGAATAAACTGTGGGGAAGATTGCAGGAACTGCAGAAGGAAGAACGCCAAAAGGGCGGCGTTTTGGATATGGATGTGGATATCGTATCCGGTCTGACTTCCCATGGGGCAGGCTATATCGATGAATCTATGAAGGATTTGGAACGGGTTGTCGGCCTCCAGACAGACAAGCCGCTGAAGCGTGCCTTCATGCCCTATGGCGGCATTAAGATGGCAGAGCAGGCTTGCCAGAACTATGGCTATGAGCCAAGTGCGAAACTTCATGAGATTTTTACGAAATATCATAAGACCCACAATCAGGCAGTGTTTGATGCGTATACGCCGGAAATCCGCCGCGCCCGTCACAGCCATATCATCACGGGCTTGCCGGATACTTATGGCCGCGGCCGCATCGTCGGTGACTATCGCCGCGTAGCGCTTTATGGTATCGACCAGCTGATTGCCTTCAAGGAAGCCGATAAGGCTAATACCGGTATTGATGGGGTCATGACCGATGAGGTCATCCGCCAGCGCGAGGAGCTCACGGAGCAGATCCGTGCGCTGCAGGGCATGAAAGAAATGGCTGCCATCTATGGTTTTGACATTTCCCAGCCAGCGAAAGATGCCCGCGAGGCTGTACAGTGGCTCTATTTTGGCTATCTGGCCGCCATCAAGACCCAGAACGGCGCTGCCATGAGTGTTGGCCGCATTTCGACCTTCTTGGATATCTACATCGAGCGCGACATCCAGAACGGCAAGTTGACGGAAGCGGAGGCCCAGGAGCTCATCGACCATCTCGTCATGAAGTTCCGCATGGTGAAATTTGCGCGCATCACGTCCTATAATGAGCTGTTCTCGGGGGACCCGGTCTGGGCGACGCTGGAAGTTGCCGGCATCGGCATGGATGGCCGCAGTCTGGTCACGAAGAACGACTACCGCTTCCTGCATACCCTTGAGAATATGGGCCCGGCTCCAGAGCCGAACCTCACGGTGCTCTATTCCTCGGCCCTGCCGGAGAACTTCAAGCGCTATGCGGCCAAGATTTCGGTGACGACGAGCTCCATCCAGTATGAGAACGACGATGTTATGAAGGTGGAGTGGGGCGATGACTACTCCATCTGCTGCTGCGTATCGGCAACCCAGACGGGCAAGGAGATGCAGTTCTTCGGGGCGCGTGCGAACCTGGCCAAGTGCCTGCTCTATGCCATTAATGGCGGTGTGGACGAGAAGTCCGGCGAGCAGATTGGGCCGGAGTACCGCGGTGTCACCGGGGATATCCTGGACTACGAGGATGTCGTGAAGAAATTCGACCGTATGATGGATTGGCTGGCAGGCCTTTACGTCAATACGCTGAACCTTATCCAGTATATGCATGATAAGTATTATTACGAGGCCGCTGAGATGGCCCTTATTGATACGGATGTGCGCCGCACATTTGCTACGGGCATTGCTGGCTTCTCCCATGTGGTTGACTCCCTGTCGGCCATCAAATACGCCAAGGTCAAGGCCATCCGCAACGACGTGGGCATCGTGACCGATTACGAGACGACGGGGGATTTCCCGCGTTACGGCAACGACGATGAGCGTGCCGACGAGATTGCCAAGTGGCTCTTGAAGTCGTTTCTCGACAAGATCAAGTCCCGTCATACCTATCGCAACTCGGAGCCGACGACGTCGATCCTTACAATCACGTCGAATGTGGTCTATGGCAAATACACGGGGGCAATGCCGGATGGCCGTAAGGCGTGGGTTCCGCTTTCGCCAGGTGCCAACCCGAGCTATGGTGCCGAGCAGAACGGCCTGCTGGCATCGCTGAACTCTGTGGCGAAACTGCCCTATGAGTGGGCCCTTGACGGTATCTCCAACACCCAGAGCATGACGCCGGAGGCTCTTGGCCATAACGACGAGGAGCGTTCCGCGCAGCTCGTGAATGTGCTTGACGGCTACTTTGACCAGGGCGCCCATCATCTGAATGTCAACGTCTTTGGCCGCGAGAAGCTCCTCGATGCCATGGAACATCCGGAGAAAGAAGAGTACGCAAATTTCACGATTCGCGTCTCGGGCTATGCGGTCAAGTTCATCAATCTGACGCGCGAGCAGCAGCTTGACGTTATCGCGAGAACTTTCCATGCGCACATGTAAGGGTTATATCAATTCGGTAGAAAGTTTCGGCTCGGTCGACGGGCCGGGGCTTCGCTATATTTTCTTCCTGCAGGGCTGTCCGCTGCGCTGCAAGTACTGCCATAATCCCGAAACCTGGCAGGGCGCAGGCGGCACGGAGATGACGGCGCAAGCGGCACTGGCTAAGGCCCTGCGCTACAAGTCCTATTGGAAAAATGGCGGTGGCATCACCGTGTCGGGGGGCGAACCGCTGCTGCAGGCAGACTTTGTCACAGAGTTGTTTGCGCTGGCCAAGGAGCAGGGCGTTTCGACCTGCATCGATACCTCAGGTGCTGTTTTCTCGCGGGAAGAGCCGGCGTTTTCACGGCTTACTTCACTGCTGGCCGTAACGGATACGGTGCTCCTGGACATCAAGCATATTGACCTGTCAAAACATCGGGACTTGACCGGTCAAGGTAATGGACAGATTCTTGCTTTTGCCAGATATTTGGCTGAAATCGGGAAACCAGTCTGGATCCGCCATGTCCTTGTGCCGGGCATCAACGATGATGCGGAAAGCCTTGCCAAATTGTCCAGCTTTGTGGCGGGACTTGGCAATGTCCAGCGCTTTGAGGTGCTGCCTTATCATCGTTTGGCTATTCATAAATACGAAGAATTGGGAATAGACTATCCGCTTCCCCATGTACCAGAGCCAACGAAAGAAGCCGTGGCCAAGGCAGAAGAAATCTTGCGCACGAGGGAATATCAGGGGTATAAACGCTGAATAATAGTTATGAAAGTCCGTTGATTCGCTAAGAGTCAACGGACTTTTTGTGTTTTTGGTGGAATTCCTTTAATAAATCATTGCGGCCTCCCAAAGGATGAAGAAAGCCGATGTCAATGGCGAAAACGAGTTGCCCTTGTACACGT
>CALYVJ010000174.1 GCA_945494195.1 uncultured Selenomonas sp.
TATAATAACTTCCATATGATGGGACAGACACGGGACGATGCTGCTGGAGAGGCCTTCGATAAAATCGCCCGGGTCATGGGGCTTCCCTATCCGGGGGGTCCCCGCATCGATGCGTTGGCGAAGGAGGGCAATCCCTTGGCTATTGATTTTCCCCAGGCGCTGACGGAAAAGGGAAATTATGAATTCAGTTTCAGTGGATTGAAATCGGCAGTCCTCAACTATATCAATAGTGAGAAAATGAAAGGGCACGAGCTCAATAAGCCGGATATTGCCGCATCTTTCCAGCATTCGGTTATCGAAGTACTGGTAGGGAAGGCTTTTCAGGCGGTCAAGGAGGCTGGCCGTGATACCTTGGTATTGGCGGGTGGCGTAGCAGCAAACAGCGGCCTGGAAGGCCGGCTGCGCGAAGAAGCGGAAAAACATGGCGTAAGATTTTTATATCCAAGCAAGATCCTTTGCACGGACAACGCGGCTATGATTGGCTGCCGGGGATATTACCAGTCGCTGTCCGGGAAATTCAGCGATTTGTATCTTAATGCAATTCCGGGATTGGGACTAGCAGATTGCGACGATTAAGTGTATAATATTATGTGAGACTGCTCAACGATGAGAAATGCGTGGGAGCAGTCTCTTTTTTTGAAATTTACTATCATGCAGCTAACTGGAAAAATGGATGGGAGATGAGTGTGGATGGATATGGCAGAGCTGTGCCGTCAGCAGACAAATCTGACGGTAAAGCAGATTGGTTTGTTAGAGCGGATGAAGATTGTGTTTCCGTTTTTGGCTGACCTTGTCCATGGACAGCTTAAGGTTTATGTGCCGTCAACGAAAATGGGAAGTTTTGTGATTATAGCGCAGGAGCGTCCAAGGACCATCTATATGTCAAAGCGTGAATCTGACTATGGGAAATTGCAGCCTGCCATTGAAGAACCATTGGTGCAGGACACGATGACGACAGGCCTGCCCGGTAAGGGGAAGCGGGAATGGACATATGGTTCTTTGATTGATATGTATACCTATGCAATCCGCGATGGGAACCAGGTCATTGGTGTGGTGAGTTTTGAAGTGGATGGCGACCGCCTGCAGATTGATGGGTACCCTTGTATTTTAGCAACTGCGGTGGATGTGCTGAGATATGCGCGTAAGGGGGCAGAGCCGGAACAGTACCGGGCTATTTCGGCCAGTGATGGCATTCTTATTACGGATCAATTCAGCCGCATTGTATTTGCAAATGCCGCTGCCCAGCGGATATACCGGGTCCTGGGAGTCGGCAGTTTGCGAGGATGCCATTTGTTTGACCGCCAGTTGACTCGTCATATTTGCCGGGAGACGATGGAGCGGGAACGGCCTTGGCAAAAGGAATTGACTGCCGGTAATTTGACGCTTATCCGGCGTCAGATTGATTTACAGGAAGGCGGGCAGTTGGTTCGGCGCATCGTCATTTTATCCGATGTAACGGAGGTGCGGGCCAAGGATAAGGAAATACGAATCAAATCTGCCGTAATCCAGGAAATCCACCATCGTGTCAAAAATAACCTGCAGACGATTGCCAGTCTTTTACGGTTGCAGGCCCGGCGCAGTAAGTCCGAAGAAGTGCGTCAGGCATTGCAGGAGAGCGTGAATCGCGTCTTGTCGATTTCGGTGGTGCATGAATTTTTATCTCAGCAGGGGGAAGAGGCGATTCATGTACAACAGGTCATGCAGCAGATTTTTGATTTGGTGGGGCGTAATATGGCGGATAGTCAATTCATCATTCGGACTGAGTACAGCGGCCCCGATGTGGTACTGCCTTCCAAGTATGCAAGTTCCTTGGCCTTGGTGTTAAACGAATTAGTCTTAAATGCTATGGAGCATGCTTTTGACGGACGGCCTTCGGGAAAAATCGGCTTGTCGGTCCAGGAGGATGGAAATTGTTGGAGTCTCGACTTATACGATGATGGCTGCGGCCTGCCGGAGGGATTCAATCCCCGTAAGACGCGTTCTTTGGGACTTTCCATTGTTCGCACCCTGATTGAGGGAGATTTGGAAGGAAGCTTTACCTTGGAAAATGATGAGCGTGGCCGAGGGTATGGAACTCATGCCCGCATCAGCCTGCCAAAGCCGGAGCGGGAAATATCCCACGAAGTAATTCAGAGTCTGGAGGAATGACATTTATGAAAAAGAAATGCTTGCGATTGGTGATTGCTGACAACGAATCGATTATCCGACTGGACCTCCGGGAAATGTTGGAGGATGCGGGCCATGAGGTGGTGGGGGAAGCCATTAATGGACGAAAAGCGGTGGAACTCACGCGGATGCATCAGCCGGATTTGGTCATTATGGATATTAAAATGCCGGAGATGGAT
This sequence comes from uncultured Selenomonas sp., assembly GCA_945494195.1. Lineage (GTDB taxonomy): Bacteria > Bacillota > Negativicutes > Selenomonadales > Selenomonadaceae > Selenomonas_A. Next base: position 2,346 of record CALYVJ010000174.1, read on the forward strand.
GGTATCACTGCTGCCCGTAAGATAGCGGACGAGAAATTGGCACCAGTGCTTTTACTGACGGCTTTCAGCCAGTCAGATATTGTGGAGAAGGCAAAAGATTCCGGTGTGTTGGGCTATTTGGTAAAACCCGTGAAGGAAAGCAATCTCTTTCCAGCCATGGAAATTGCTCTTTCCCGCTGGGAAGAGATACAAGGGATGGAAGAGGAGCTGGGCAAGCTCAAGGATTCCTTGGAAACCCGAAAAACGGTGGACAGGGCAAAGGGGATTTTGATGGCAGCCCATAGACTCAGCGAACAGGAAGCCTATCGCCGGATTCAGCGTTACGCGATGACGAAACGGCTTAGCATTAAAGAAGTAGCCGAGGCCATTGTGCGGGCGGCGGGCGGAAAGGTATAAGACAGTAGGTCCATTTTGACCAGGCAGGGTAACTGGTTAAAATGGGCTTTTGTTTTTTTGACTTTTTATGCTTGGCAACTTGACATTTTGACTAAGAAACATTATTATAAGAATTGCAGTTAGCACTCAGACATGATGAGTGCTAACAAGCCAACCTTGTTATTTTATTTTATAGGAGGAATACCTATGATTAAACCATTAGGCGAAAGAGTTGTTATTGAAGTTGCTGAGGGCGATGTAAAGACTGCCAGCGGTATCGTTCTGCCGGATACGGCTAAAGAAAAACCGCAGAAGGGCAAGGTCGTTGCTGTCGGTTCCGGCAAATTGCTGGATAATGGCGAGCGCGCAGCTATGGAAGTTAAAGAAGGCGATGTTGTTGTCTTCTCGAAATATTCTGGCTCGGAAGTCAAAGTCGATGATAAAGAATACCTGATTGTTCGCGAGAGCGACATTCTGGCTGTTATGTAATAGACGTTATACATTTCCTTGGAGGTAATAGAAATGGCTAAACAGATTCTGTTTGATGAAGATGCACGCCGCGCTCTTGGCCGTGGCGTTGATGCACTGGCTAACGCTGTAAAGGTTACGCTTGGACCGAAGGGCCGCAACGTTGTCCTGCAGAAAAAATTTGGCGCACCGACGATTACGAACGATGGTGTTACGATTGCTCGCGACATCGAGCTCGAGGATCCGTTTGAGAACATGGGCGCACAGCTGGTCAAAGAAGTTGCTACGAAGACCAACGATATCGCTGGTGACGGTACGACGACGGCAACGCTCTTGGCTCAGGCTATGATTCAGGAGGGGATGCGCAACGTTGTTGCAGGTGCTAACCCGATGATCATCAAGAAGGGCATCGATACGGCGGTCAAAGCTCTCGTCGAGGAAATCAAGACGAAGGCTAAGAAGGTTGATGGCAAGGCTGATATCGCTCAGGTCGCTTCCATTTCTTCGGCTAACGAAGAGACGGGCGAGCTGATTGCTGAGGCTATGGAGAAGGTCGGCAAGGACGGCGTTATCACGGTGGAAGAGTCCAAGTCCATGACGACGAACCTTTCCGTTGTGGAAGGCATGCAGTTCGACCGCGGTTACATCTCCCCGTACCTCGTAACGGATACGGACAAGATGGAAGCAATCCTTGACGATCCGTATATCCTCATCACGGACCGCAAGATTTCCGCTATCGCTGACATCCTGCCGATCCTGGAGCAGGTTGTAAAACAGGGCAAGCAGCTCGCTATCATCGCTGAGGATGTTGACGGCGAGGCACTGACGACGATCGTTGTCAACAAACTCCGTGGCACGTTCAAGGCTCTGGCTGTTAAGGCTCCGGGCTTTGGTGACCGCCGCAAGGCTATGCTCGAGGATATCGCTATCCTGACGGGCGGTAATGTCATCAGTGAGGAACTCGGCCGCAAACTTGACAGCGTAACGATTGAAGACCTGGGCCGTGCCCGTCAGATCCGTTCCACGAAGGAGGAGACGACGATTGTTGATGGTGTAGGCGATAAGGATGCTATCGCAGCTCGCGTTGCTCAGATCAAGAAACAGATTGCTGAGACGACCTCTGACTTTGACAAAGAGAAACTCCAGGAACGTCTGGCTAAGCTCGCTGGCGGTGTAGCTGTCATCGAGATTGGCGCTGCAACGGAAGTTGAGATGAAAGACCAGAAATACCGTATCGAGGATGCGCTCAATGCTACGCGGGCAGCTGTTGAGGAAGGTATCGTCGCAGGTGGCGGTACGACCTTCATCGACATCCTGCCGGCACTGGATAAAATCCAGGCTGAGGGCGATGAGAAAGTCGGCGTAAACATCGTTCGCCGCGCTATCGAAGAGCCGGTTCGTCAGATTGCCAACAATGCTGGCCTCGAGGGCTCGGTCGTTGTCGAGAACGTCAAGAAAGCTGGCGACGGCATCGGCTTCAATGCACTGAAGAACGAGTATGTTGACATGATCAAAGCTGGTATCGTTGACCCGGCTAAGGTTACGCGTTCCGCTCTGCAGAATGCTGCTTCGATTGCTTCCATGGTTCTTACGACGGAGACTCTCGTTGCTGATAAACCGGAAGAGAAACCGGCTGCTCCGGCAGCTGCACCGGGC
>CALYVJ010000175.1 GCA_945494195.1 uncultured Selenomonas sp.
ATCCCCACAGCCTTTGCCCACTACATTTCCTATATAAATAACGAATTTTACAGGAAAATCCTTTTACGTGGCGAAAGATAAAGATATTAAAAGAATTACTCTAGGGATATTTCAACGTAGGTGCAAACGATGCATTTTACGAACCAGTACAGAGAGGTGTTTAGAAATAATGATAATGAAAATTTTTCCTTCGGGTATGAAGAAGGCGGAAGCTGCCAGCCCGGAAGCTTCCCGTGTAGTGCCCACAGCACCTGTTGTCTCCACCCAGCAGGACATCAAGGTTGCCTACTTGGGCATGAATGAACTCACTGCGGTTCGTCTCAAGGAGCTAACCGATGTCGCCGAAGGCTGTGCCCTTATCCTTGGCTTTGTGTCGCCAGACCTTAATCTTTCCGAAGTTGCTCAGGCCATCAAGCGCGAAGTTCCCACCACGACAAAAGTCATCCTGATGACGACTTCTGGCGAACTTTGCCGCCCTCAGGGAAGCCAATCCCTTTACTGCGATGCCCCTGACGGCCGCGCTAAAGTCCTGTTGCAAGCCTTTTCCAACCGCATGATTGAAGCTGCACATATCATGAGTATCCCGCTGCCCAGCGAGGATCTTCGCCGCGGCGAAGTCGAGTTGACGGTCAATGAACGCGTTGCCGCTATCCGCCGCGAAATCGACAAATTGCCGGTTCCCTTCCGCCTGAGTGTAGCTCATACCTTTGCTATGGTTTATGTCGATGGCGTCTCAGCTTGTGAAACTTTTGTGCTCCAAGCATTGTTCGAATCCGGCAAATATCCAATTCCATTTATCGGTGGCAGCTCGGCAGGCGATATGACCTTTACGCACACTTACATCTATAACGATAAGCAATGCCTCGAAAATCATGCAGTCATCACGCTGATCCGTCTCAAGAAAGCCTATCGCTACGGCATCTTCAAATCCCAGGCCGTTGAACGCACCGGAGATGTATTTACCGTCGGCAGCGCCAACACCGCCCTTCGTTATGTTGAAACCATTGAGGGGCCAAATGGCGAACCCATTTCCTTTATCGAAGCCCTCAAAGACCACTTTGGTGTCCGCAGCACCGCAGAACTCCAGACAAAATTGCAGGGATATACTTTCGCCACGGATATCAACGGCGATGATTGCATCCGTACGATTTCCGGTATCGATGACGTCAACGACCGCATCAGTTTCTTCTGCGACGTGGTAACCGGCGAAAAACTCTATCTGCTCAAACGGCAGTCACTGGAGACAACGCTCAACCGTGATATACGCAGTTACACTAACGGCAAACCAAAGGCTCTCGGCGCTATTCTCAACGATTGTATCCTGCGCCGTCTCGGCTATCCAGAAGAAATAAAACACATGGACTTCTTCAAAGATATACCGGTCGCTGGGTTCTCAAGTTTCGGCGAAATCATGGGGCTGCATGTCAACGAAACCCTGACTGCCATCTGTTTCTATCACGTACCCGAAGGACAGCCTTTCTCTGACACATATATCGACAACTTTGCGGGCAGCTACTCAAACTGCAACTCCTTCTTCTTTAAGCGCATTATCGACCGTCAGAAACATACTGAGGTACTCAAGGACAACCTCATCAATATGTTCAAGGATTACCAAGCGAAGATGCCAGGTATCGTCCAGACAATCATGCACATGTCTGACGATGTCGACCTCATTCAAGAGGCCATCCAGCAGCTCTCCAAGGGCATTGACGAACAGAACGGGCTCTTTAATCAGTTAACCGAGCGCAACCGCGAAATCACACCGAAACTTGACATGCTCTCGCAGAGCACGCAGAAGATCGACGATGTCATGAAGATGATTAATGAAATTGCCGCCCAGACCAATCTGCTCGCCCTCAATGCCGCCATCGAGGCTGCCCGTGCAGGCGAAGCTGGCCGCGGATTCTCCGTCGTCGCGCAAGAGGTCCGCAAGCTCTCTGAGAACACGCAGACGAGCCTGCATACCTCCGATGAGGCCATCAAAGTCCTGCTGCATGATGTCGCTGATATTGACAACATTCTCTCGGCTAACAAGGACTTCGAGGATAAAATCAATGAGTTCGACAAAGACTTCGCGGCGGAGATGAAGAATCTCCACAAGAGCCTCAACGAAGGGGTCACCCATATCCAGAAATCCACGCAGTCTATCCAGGCCCTCAAGGCAATCAACCAACGCACAGCGGCTGAAATGGAAAAACTCACGACGATCATTCACAATATTGAAATGGGAATCTAACCCCCTCATAATAAAAAGAAGGCCCGATGGTGCCAATCACACCATCGGGCCTTCTTTTTGTTTCTATCCGATACATTCTGCAGCCATTTCCGCCAGCTGCTGTTCCAAACGTGCCAGTTTCGGCTTCTGCCGGAGCTTTTCAGGATTATAGGTAATGAGCAGTGATCCCGTCAACGGCGTTATCACCGCCGTATTGACACCGGTAAACCATCGTACGACTTCCCAGTTGCAACGTCTCAATCAAACGCTCCGGGTCTTCCGAATGAATCGTCACCGCTGACGACTCAGCCGCAATATCTGTCTGGCGGCCGCCCAACGAGACACCCACATCGGCAAAGGCCAGTGCCGGTGCATCATTGATGCCATCCCCCACCATCATTACGGTACCGCGCTGTTTGAGCTTATTCACATAGTGGCTCTTATCCTCGGGCAGGATTTCCGCATGGTAGGAGTCGATATCCATATTGCGGGCCACTTCAGCGGCCACAGCCTTGCTGTCTCCCGTAAGCATGACGATTTCGTCTACCCCATGGCGGCGCATCTGATTGAGGGTCTTCTTCATCTTGGCGCGGACAGGGTCCTCGATGCCGATAATGCCCAAGAGCTCCGTATCTCTTGCCACATACAGGAGGTTCTTGCACTCGATGCCCTCCAGCAAGGATTCATCGATTGCAATACCATTTTCCCGCAGGAATTTCCGACTGCCCACGCGGACTGTACCGCCCTTGTAGCCTTCAAAATCCGGGACTTCTGCCAGCATGCCCCTGGCCACGATAGTCTTCGAAGATTTATGTTGCGGCGAAACCCAGCTTTGTTTTTGCACGTATTTCTGGATAGCCACGGCCAGCGGATGCACCGAATGCTGTTCTGCTGACGATGCCAGGAGAATCATTTCCTTCGCCGCAGCCCCGATGCCCGCCGACATGGCCGTAGCCGTCGAAAGCTTCAAGCCACAGGAGAAATCGATAAACAAGAGATTCAGCACCCGCTGCCAATCCCTGGTAGCACCATAGACAATACCCGCTCCGATAAAGGAAATCGGCACGAGGAAGTTAGCCATCTTGTCCGCAAAATTCTGCACCGGAGCCTTGCGGTTCTGGGCCTCCTCAACTAGATGGACAATATGCGCCAGGGACGTATCCTCGCCCACCTTTTCAACTTTGATAACCAGCTCGCCAGCTTCCACCACACTGCCAGCGTAAACCGGTGATTCAGCCTGTTTCATGGCAGGGTTCGACTCACCAGTGATGGAGGCCTGATTGACGGCAGCATCACCCGAAAGCACCCGGCCATCGACTACGATTTTTTCCCCTGTATGGGCCGCAATCGTATCGCCAACCTTGACCTGTTCTACTGGAACCTTTTTCTCAGTCTCCCCTTCTACCAGCCATACATAGCGCTGGTCAAGGGACAACAGCCCCGAAATATGGGTACGCGCCTTCTCGGCCGCATAGCTGGTAAGCATTTCAGCACCATTGGAGAGTGCCAGCAGTGTCAAGCTCGGCACCATTCTGCTGGCAGCATTTCTTAAATAGATGCTGCTCCAGCCATTTGGCTAATTTATCCATATAAATATCATCCTGGGGCGCAAACGTCAGCAAAATGCTGCCGCTTACGGCATTTACCTGCACGGATTTCACATAGCTGAGTTTTGCCAGCTTCTCTTCCAGCAGTTTGCCCAGCTCCGCTGAAAAAACTGCCCGATAGCGGCGGCGGCCCGGCAGGGATGAAATCAACTGCAAGCCGTCAACAGGAGCAGCTTTTACTGTTCTGTGCGTCTTAACGCTTACCTTAGCAAGTCCCTTCCGATGCATTTTGGCCCCGCCACCAGCTATTGCCTGACGGATACTCTTGCCAATGGCCGCCCCCATCATAAATCCTGATACGTATGACATTCGTTATTTCCTCCTCGCGTGCGTCATGATATATTCCTCCACCTTGCGAAACTCAGCGTTGCGGCGGAGCTTGTCTGGCGTATAAACAATGAGAATCGAACCCGATACCGTATTCGTCGTTACCGCATCCATCTCAGCAAAGGCCGTCAACTGACTCTTTACCTGCTGTGCTAAAACTTCATCGCCAATCATATTATTGGAATACAACCGTACCCGTCCCGGCAAATACGATGCGATTTCCACGGAACGGATAAATAAATCCAGTTTATTCGTTGGGATTTGCATTTTTCCCAGCAAATTCAAAACAAATTCCCCCTACTCATACAAAAAGACTGCCGCAAAAAACAGAGCGGCAGTCTCCTTTCTCGTCCGAAAACGAATTATTATTTGCTAGCCTTTTTAGCTTCCTGAGCTGCGATCAGATCCTCGAGCTCTTCCTTCTGACGCTGGAGCTCAGCAATCGGAAGCTCAGCAGCCGGTGCAGCCTGCTGCATAGCAGCCAGCTGAGCCTCGCGCTCCTGCATGAAACGATACCCGAAGATACCAGCAACAGCACCTACAGCCAAACCAAGCCAAAAATCAGTTTTCTGAAACATAAAATCCATCCTCCTCCGAATATACAGTCA